>JASHQO010000366.1 GCA_030039105.1 Xanthobacteraceae bacterium | reverse complement strand
GCGCCGAATCCGCCGCCGACGTCGTATTCCACCATGCGCACCGAAGACTCGGGCAGGTTCATCATCTGCGCCAGGGCGCGGCGGTTGGTGAACGGCACCTTGCAGACGCCGGAGACGGTCACGCGCTGCTTTGCCTCGTCCCACGCCGCGACCAGGCCGCGCGGCTCCATCGGCACGGCGCCGTGGCGCTGCACCTTGAAATGCTCGCGGCGAACGTAAGGGGCCGACTTGAACGCCGCATCGACGTCGCCGCGCGTCGCCGTGATGGTGCCGGCGATGTTGCTGCCGGTGTGCTCGAACAGCAGCGCAGCACCGTTGCGCGCCGCATCGCGCTCGACCACCGCGGGCAGCGGCTCGATGTCGACGACGATCGCCTCCAGCGCGTCCTCGGCGAGCGCGACGCTGTCGGCGACCACGACGGCGATCGGCTCGCCGACGAAGCGCACTTTGTCCACGGCAATGATCGGCTGGATATAAAGTTTTGACGTCGGCAGCGGATCGTGCCGCAGCGGAATTTTCGGCACGTCACCGATAGCGGCGGCGGTGATCACCGCGTGCACGCCGGGCCACGCCAATGCCGCTGCCGTGTCGATGCCGCGGATGCGGCCGTGGGCGACCGAGCTGCGCAGGATCACCGCATGCAGCATCCGCTCTTCGGCGAGATCGTCGGTGTATTGGCCGCGGCCGGTGAGGAAACGCAAATCCTCGAGCCGCTCGATGGGGCTACCGATGAAAGCGTTGGTGGCGCGTCGCGTGGCTGGGGCGGTCATATGACGATTGTAGCATCCAGATTGAGCAGCGCGCGGGCCACGCTGAGCGCCGCGAGTGCCGAGGTTTTGGGATTCGTCCGCGACGGCTTGCCTTGGAGCTGAATGGCAAAGCGGCCGGCCGCGCCTTCGGCCTCGATCTCGTGCACGTTGCCGGGCGCTGTCGAATCGGCGACCAACTCAACCTCGGTCCTGTCGAAGCCGAGCCCGGCCAGCGCCACGGCTGCCGCCACGTTGGCGTTTTGCGGATAGAGCAGCGCCGCCTCGCCGGCACTGCCGCGATAGAGCACGGTACGGCCGGCCAGCTTGTCGAGGTCCGCGACCTTTTCCGCCGGCGAGCCGCGCCATGCCGCCGGCGGTTTGCGCGAGCGATAGCGCACCGCGCTGAGGCCGCCGGCCCGCATGGCGGCGATGGCATCGATGCCGCCGACGGCGCCCGCCGGCAGCAGCAAGCGGCTTTTGCCCTCGCGCGCCGCGGCTTTGAGCCGTTCGAGCAGTTTTGCTTCGGCGAGCGCCCCAACTGAGATCACCAGGAGATCGAAACCTCGGCGCAAGACCTCGGGGCCGTACTCGGCCACGGCCTGCTGGCCGGCGACCTCGGCAACGACCTTTGGGCGCGACGCCAAGAGATCGGCAAGCGTTTCGACGACGGGAATATCGCCAAGCGCGGCACAGGCTTTCGCGACGCGTCCCGGCCGGCACAGCGCGCCGACGATCCTGGTGTCGCCGTTCGCCGCGCGCAGCGCTGCAGCGACGTCCTGGGCGATGCCGCCGTAGCCGATCAGTGCGATCGCGGTCATGCCGAGCCCTCAATTGGCATCGATGTGGATACCGGCCGCCTTGACGACTTGCTGCCACTTCGGCCGCTCGGCGGCGATGAAGGCGGCAAATTCGTCGGGGGTCATCGGCGCCGGCTCGCCGCCGACCTTGGTCAGCGCCGCGACCACGTCCGGCTCCACGAACACATGCTTCACCTCGGCGGCGAGTTTTTCGACGATCGGACGCGGCGTGCCGGCGGGCGCGAACAAGCCCTGCCAACCTTCGACCGCAAAGCCCTTGAGGGTCTCGCCGATGGTCGGCAGGTCGGGCGCGCTGGCAAGCCGCCGGGCGGTGGTGACGGCGAGCGCGCGCACCGCGCCGGCCTGCGCCTGCGGCCACAGCGTCGTCATGCTGTCGATGGCGAGATCGACATTGCCGCTCATCATCGCGGTCAATTCGTCGGTGGTGCTGCGAAACGGCACGTGAGTCATGTGCGTGCCGGTGGCGAGCGCGAACATCACCACGGAGAGCTGCGACGAGGTGCCGATCCCCGACGAACCGTAATTGAGCTTGCCGTCGTTCGCCTTCAGATAAGCGATCAATTCCGGCACCGTCTTGGCCGGCAGCTTTTGATTGATCACCAGAAGATTCGGCAGGTGCACGAGGAGCGAAACCGGTTGAAAGTCATGCTCCGGATCGTAGGGCAATTTATCGTAGACGAATTCGTTGAGCACGTTGCCGCTCAGCGTGCCGAGGAGCAGCGTGTAACCGTCGTTCGGCGCCTTGGCGACATAAGCGGTGCCGACGCTGCCGCCGGCGCCGGAGCGATTCTCGACCACGAACGGCGCGCCGAAGTCGGCCTGCATGCGTTGCTGCAGGATGCGCGCCAGCAGGTCGGCCGAGCCGCCGGCCTGGAACGGCACCACGATGGTAACCGGTCGTTGCGGCCAAGCCTGCTCGGCATGCGCCGTGAAGCAGGACAGGACGGCGACGACCAGCGCTAACGCGAAACGCCGCATCATTTCGCCCGGGGCTTCGACTTCGGGCCCATCGGCTCCGGCAGGAACGGCCCGTCGCGCACTTCCAGATAGGCCTTGAGGCCGCCGGTGCGCTGCGCCTCGAACAGCCGCTGGCGGTCCTCGTTGTGCGACGAGTGCACCAGCGCGCCGAGCGTGCCTTCGAGCAATAGCGCCGCATGCAGGCCGGACGCCTGCAGGCCCTGCATGGCGATTGCCTTGTTGAGCCGGATCGACGGCTCCGGCACCATGGCGATGCGGTCCGCCAGCGCCCGCGCCCGCGGCATCAACTCGTCGTGCGGCACCACCTCGTTGATCATGCCGATGCGGAACGCTTCGTGGGCGTCGAAATGGTCGCCGGTGAGCGCCCAGCGGTTCGCCACCTTCCAGCCGCACAATGCCGTGAACAGATAGCTGGTATTGGACACCTGGCGCACTTCCGGCTGGGCGAATACCGCCTTTTCGGAGGCGATCGTGATGTCGGCGGCGAGCTGATACCAGAAGCCGCCGCCCATGGCCCAGCCGTTGACCGCGGCAATCACCGGCTTGCCGAGGCTCCACATATGCTCCCAGTGATTGACGCGGCTGCCGTCGAGCCGCTGCCAGTGCTCGATATATTCGGCGTGGCTCTTGCCCTGCGGGTCGAGCGGCCGCACGCCGGAGGCCGGCGCCGCCTGCTGGTCGTAGCCGGCGGAAAACGCCGCCCCGGCGCCGGTGAGAATGATGGCGCGAACGGCGCGGTCGGCGTCGGCCTCGTCTAGCGCGCGGTGGATTTCAGCTTCGAGATTGCGCGAGAGCGCGTTCATGCGGTCGGGGCGGTTCAGCGTGATGGTCGCGACCTTGCCGTCGACGCCATAGATCAAATCCTGATAGCTCATGCGTCCCTCCGTTAGCCGCAAATAAGAAAGCGCCGCGGCAGCGGGCGCAAGTGGCGAGGCGCCGCGGCTGCGCGTTTCGACATGGCTGGTGCCGGCAACCGGCAGATGCACTTGCCGATTCGCGTGTGCACGGTGGGCCGAATGCTGCTAACTTTGCCGCACGTGCCGAGACGCAATTACGCGCCGGGCTGCGAAAGCCGCACCGAAGGGTGGAGAAAACCGATGCTGACCAAGACGCCGCGCAACGGCAAGAACGGCAAGGGCATTTCGCGGGTCACCGAGCTGCCGAGGATCAGCACCATAACCGACACCCGCGAGATTCTGGCCCATGCCGCCAGGGAAGCGCGGCAGGACAATTACTTCATCGTCGACGTCGACGCCCATGTCACCGAGACGGCGTTCTGGTCGGAAGTCGTCGATCGCATGGAGAGCGACGTCTACAAGCAGATGGCGCGCGCCTTCAAGGAACGCGGCAACGCGCCCGGCCTGATGAACTCGACTCCCGGCATGCTGTTCCAGGACGTCGCCGGACGCATTCCGCATCAGCAGCGGCTCGGCGAGGCGGTGCCCGGCGGCCACACCCACGCCCAGGTGACGCTGGTGCAGCGCGCCATGGACTCCATGGGCATCGACTACATGGTGGTGTTCCCGACCCCGATGCTGGTGCTCGGCATGCACCCGCAGATCGAGATGGAAGTGGTGATCGGCAACGCCTTCAACAAATGGCTGACCGAGGAAGTGCTGCCCCAGGACCCACGCATCAAGGCGATGCTGTACCTGCCGTTCAACCATCCCGAAGCGTCGGTGAAGTGCGTCGAGACCTATGCCGACAATCCGAGCGTGATCGGCTTCTCGGTCACCTCGACGCGGTTCCGCGCCGTCAATCACGACAGCTACATGCCGCTCTATTCCGCCATCCAGTCGAGCGGCAAGCCGCTGTCGTTCCACTCCGGCTTCCACTGGGGCGACCAGTCGATGCAACAGTGCAACCGCTTCATCTCCATGCACGCCATCTCGTTCGTCTATTACAACATCATCCACATGACGAACTGGATCATGAACGGCATGCCGGAGCGCTTCCCGAGGCTCAAGGTGATGTGGATCGAGAGCGGGCTCGCCTGGATCCCGTTCCTGATGCAGCGGCTCGATTCCGAATACATGATGCGCTCGTCGGAAGCGCCGCTCTTGAAGCGCAAGCCGAGCGACTATATGCGCGATATGTACTATTCGAGCCAGCCGCTGGAGCGCTCCAACATCGAGCTGACCGAAGCGACCTTCAAGGCGATGAATGCCGACACGCAGTTGTTGTTCGCGTCGGACTGGCCGCACTGGGATTTCGACCTGCCGAGCTCGATCACCACGTTGCCGTTCCTCAATGAGCAGGCCAAGCGCAACATCCTGGGCTTCAACGCGGCGCGATTATTCAATCTCGAAGTGCCCAAGCACAAGCAGCTCAAGGCCAAGCCGAACAAGACGCCGGCGAAGCGCGAGCCGGTGACGGCCTGAGTCGCGATGGCGCGGTCGGTGCAGCGTAAATCGGCCAAGCGGGGCGGCGAGCCGAGCCGCGCGCCGGCACGCACGGCCGCGACGTCCGCGGCTTTCTGTGCCGCCGCCCGCGATGCTCTCAAGCGCGGCGAGCCCGACGCCATCTCCGACAAGACCTTGCAGCAGGTGCTCAGCGCCGCGGTGAAAGTCTATGCCGCCAAGGTGGAGCGGCGCGGCCACGACGTCGTGCCGTTTCCGCAAGCCACGGTGACCGCGACCGAAACGGTGGTGACGGCGTGCGGCATGATCCGCGCCGCCGACCTCAACATGTTCGACGTGGCGATCTGGTTTCATCGCCCGCCGGGAATCGACTGATAAGGGGAACTCCGATGGAAGAAGTTTCAATCGGCAAGCTGACCGACATCGCCGACGGCGATTACCGGGTGTTCGCCGTCGACGAAGCGCTCGAAGTCGGCATCTTCCGTAACGGCAGCAAAGTGCTGGCCTACGAGAACGTCTGCCCGCATGCCGGCGGCCCGGTCTGCCAGGGCAAGATTTTCCATCAGGTCGAGGAAATCATCACCGCCGACAAGAAGAGCGCGGGACTGCGCTTCGGCAAGCAGCGCCACATCGTCTGCCCGTGGCACGGCTACGAATTCGACCTCGCCACCGGCTGCCATCCCGGCGACCCTTCGGTGCGGCTGACGCCGGTGAAGGTCGCGGTCCGCGACGGCCAGATTTACGTCAGCGTGGCGAAGCCCGAGTAGGCTCAATCCGGGCTACTGAGTATCGCGTCGGCGAGTTTCTCCGCCACCATGATGGTCGGAATGTTGGTATTGCCGCGCGGCACCGTCGGCATGATCGAGGCGTCGATCACGCGCAATCCCTCGATGCCGTGGACGCGGCCGGCCGGATCGGTGACCGCGCCGCGGTCGTCGGCTCCGCCCATGCGGCAGGTGCCGACCGGATGGAACGTGCCGGCGACATTCTCCCTGACTCCCTGACGTGATCCGCCAGCAAAATCACACATCGACCTTCAGCGCGGCGATGAACGCCTCCTGCGGGATGTCGACCTTGCCGAACTGGCGCATGCGCTTCTTACCTTCCTTCTGCTTGTCGAGCAGCTTGCGCTTGCGGGAGACGTCGCCGCCGTAGCATTTCGCCGTCACGTCCTTCCTAAAGGCGCGCACGGTCTCGCGGGCGATGATCTTGCCGCCGATGGCGGCCTGGATCGGCACCTGGAACATGTGCGGCGGGATCAGCTCCTTGAGCTTCTCCGCCATGGCGCGGCCGCGGCTCTCGGCGCGCGTCCTGTGCACCAGCATGGCGAGCGCATCGACCGGCTCGGCGTTGACCAGCATCTGCAGCTTGACCAGGTCGGCGGGCCGGTAATCGGTCAGGTGATAGTCGAACGAGGCATAGCCGCGCGACACCGATTTCAGCCGGTCGTAGAAATCGAACACCACCTCGTTGAGCGGCAAAAAATATTTCGCCATGGCGCGGCTGCCCACGTAGGTGAGCTCCTTCTGCTCGCCGCGGCGGTCCTGGCACAGCTTCAGCACGGCGCCGAGATATTCGTCCGGCGTCAGGATCGTCGCCTCGATCCACGGCTCGCGCATTTCCTCGATATGATTGGGGTCCGGCATGTCGACCGGATTGTGGATTTCCAGCTCCTGGCCGTTGCGCAGCTTGATCTTGTAGATCACCGACGGCGCGGTGGCGATCAGGTTGAGATTGAACTCGCGCTCGAGCCGCTCCTGGATGATCTCCAGGTGCAGGAGCCCGAGGAAGCCGCAGCGGAAGCCGAAGCCAAGCGCGGCGGAGGTTTCCATCTCGTAGGAGAAGCTCGCGTCGTTGAGGCGGAGCTTGCCCATGGCGGCGCGCAACGCCTCGAAGTCGGCGGCATCGACCGGAAACAGGCCGCAGAACACCACCGGGATTGCCGGGCGGAAGCCGGGCAGCGGCGCCGCCACCGGCTTGCGCTCATCGGTGATAGTGTCGCCGACCCGGGTGTCGGCCACTTCCTTGATCGAGGCGGTCAGAAAGCCGATCTCGCCGGGGCCGAGCTCGTCGAGCTCGACGCGCTTGGGCGTGAACACGCCGACGCGGTCGACCTCGTAGGCCGCATCGGTGCCCATCATGCGGATGCGCTGGCCCTTCTTGAGCACGCCATCGACGACGCGGAACAGCACGACGACGCCGAGGTAGGCGTCGTACCAGCTATCGACCAGCAGCGCCTTCAGCGGCGCCTTGTCGTCGCCCTTGGGCGGCGGCAACCGGTGCACGATCGCTTCCAGAACCTCGGGGATATTGTCGCCGGTCTTGGCCGAGATCAGGATCGCGTTCGAGGCATCGAGGCCGATCACGTCCTCGATCTGCTGCTTGACCTTGTCGGGCTCGGCCGCCGGCAGGTCGACCTTGTTGAGCACCGGCACGATCTCGTGATTGTTGTCGATCGCCTGGTAGACGTTGGCGAGCGTCTGCGCCTCGACGCCCTGGCTGGCGTCGACCACCAGCAGCGAGCCCTCGCAGGCGGCGAGCGAGCGGTTGACCTCGTAGGCGAAATCGACGTGGCCGGGCGTGTCGATCAGGTTGAGCACGTAATCCTTGCCGTCGCGGGCGCGGTAATTGAGCCGCACCGTCTGCGCCTTGATGGTGATGCCGCGCTCGCGCTCGATGTCCATGGAATCGAGCACCTGGTCGACCATCTCGCGGTCGGTCAGCCCGCCGGTGAGCTGGATCAGCCGGTCGGCGAGCGTCGACTTGCCATGGTCGATATGGGCGATGATCGCAAAGTTTCGGATGCTTGCGATGGGCGTCGCGGTCATGCGGCGCAGATAACATCCGCGTTCCTGGAGCGCAATCGCCTCGGATCGCGTTCCAGGATTTTGATCGAGCATGATCTTTTCGGAAAACCGGCGGCCATCCACGGATCAAGTCCGAGGACAGGCTTTTCCCGATCATGGTCGAAATCGGCAGGCGGCCTCGTGCCAAATCGGGCCAGGCGGCCGGTGCTTTGCCGCTTTTCGCTTGCGTTCC
>JASHQO010000365.1 GCA_030039105.1 Xanthobacteraceae bacterium | reverse complement strand
TAGTCGGTCGCGGCGACGATGAAGCCATGCTCCACCATCTGCCGCACGCCTTGAATCTGCTGGATCAGGAACAGCGCCAGCGACGGCGCACAGCGAGGTACGACGCCCGTGGTCGGATGCGCCCAGGCGACGATGGCGCGGCCGTGCGCCGGCGGCGGACCGGATGGAACGATGACGACACCCGAGACCGCAATGGGCTCATTTTTCAATCCGGTGGAGCGATAGAGCACGCGGTAGGCCGCGGCACCATTGGGCGCCGGCAGTCCCAGCGGCTCCTGCCGGATCAGCGTGCCGGGCGGCCCGGCGATCTCGCCTGGCTCGGCGCGATAGAACGATCCCTGGGCTCGCGCGCCATGAGCGGCAAACAGGGACGCGACGATGCAAAGCAGCGCGAGCGCGCGGATGATCGCGCAAGAGCTTGCCGTCACTGTTGCGAATCCAATCATGACCCGATCTGCGGCCGCTCGTGCAACCGGCAAAAGCTATTCGGCCGCGATCCTTTGGCTCGACTGCGCTTCAATCGTGGCGAGACACTTCGCCAGCGCACCTCCTTCAGGATCGAGCAGCGCCGCGGCGCGGGCGCTGGCGATGGCGTCGACTGCCTGGCGGAGCGGTAGCTGGCCGGCCAGCGCCGGGTCGATCACCTGCAAGACGATCACGCGGTAATTGTCGTTGCCGCGCTTGTGGGTATCGCCGTAGCCTTTGATGAGGCGGGCGCATTCGGCAATCTCGATCGCGAGCTCCGCCGAAAGCGGCGCGGCGCGCACGATCAGCTTCAGCCAATTGTCGATCGCACGTTGCTCCTCGCGGTAACGCCAAGTGCGTGGCCGGAAGCGGCGCAGCTTGGCGAGAATGTAAAAACGCAGATAGCCGGAGACTGACGCGGCGTTGATCTCCATGCCCCAATGAGCGCGGGCCAATCCTTCGTGCCGCTCGGCCAGCGCCAGAATGCGTTTGGCGGGCCATGGCGGCAGCACCGAGCAGAATTCCTCGACGCCGGGTTTCAAGAATTCCGTGAGCGCGAACGGCTGATCCGGCTTGATACCCATCTGCTGCACGATGCGTGCAAAGCGCGCCGGGTCGATCTTGGCCTGCGCCACGCGGATCACGTCTTCGTAGGACATGCGCACCGCGAGATGGCGCGCGGTCTCGGCGAGCAACTGGCCGTCGGCGCCGGCCTTGACGTCGGCGTCATGGATCGGGCCGAGGCGATCGAGATAAAGCCGCGCATAGGCGAGGCCTTGGTAGGCGGCGAGCCGGCGCACACCCTCGGTCATGAACGCGCGCGCGGACTCGGGCATGGCCTCGATCTGCCGCTCCAGGTCGGCCAGCGACGGGACCGGCGCCCGGCGGCGCTTGATCGGGTCGGCGCGCCGATGCGAGCCGCCACGCGCTGCGTCGAAGCCGGCGCGGAAGCCGCGAAGATTGCTTTCGACCGCCTTGCCATCGGCGCGGATTGCGGCCTCGAACGCCGCCGCAGAGACCGGCAGCGCGCCGGCGCCGGCGATGGCGCCGAGCATCACGGCGTTGATCATGGCGCCGCTTTCGCGCGCGATCGCTTCAAGATCGAGCAGCAGCGTCGCCTTGGAATTCTTCTCGACCGATTGCAGCAGGCGCTGCTGATCGTAGCGGCCGTCGCCCATCGCCATCTTCTCGACCACCAGGTAGGAGCGGCTGGTCGAGGCGATGGTCGTGGTGCGGTCTGGCGTCACGAAGCCGCCCGCAATGGCGCGACCGGCCTCCATCAATTCGCTGGCGACGACGAGATCGACGTCACCGACGCCGGGCGCCAACGCCAGGATCGGCCGGCGCGTATCGCCCGCAGTGAAAGCCTCCGGCACCATTTCGATATGATAGGTGGTCGCGCCGGTGCGCTGCGCGACGCCCGGAATCGACGTCGATTGTACCGGAAAATTCTGGCTGGCCGCCGCCGCGACGATCCAATCGGTCAGCACGCCGCCGCCCTCGCCGCCGAGCGCAGCGATCAGAACAGTAAGGGGACGTACGTTCCCTTGCGGCTCGCTCAAGCGCGTTCCCACTCCCCGGAGGGGCGGGGGTTGGGTTGAGGGGACTCGGGAATTGCCGGAAGAACCACCGATAGACGGAGAAGAAGCGCCGCTGCCGAGCGTCGAGATAACCGAACGACGCATGCGGAACAGCGCACGATCCCACCAAGTCGGGTTGCTGATGACGTCGGCGCGATAGAACGACGGGCACAGCACGGCCGCGTGGGCGACTTCGCCGCACAGCCCGCAGCCGACGCAGCTTTCGATCACCGTCGCTACCGGATCGCTGCGCAGCGGATCGGGATTGGGCTTCACCGTCAACGACGGGCAGCCGGACAGCCGGATGCAGGAATGGTCGCCGGTGCAAATCTCGTCGTCGACGCCAAAGCGCGTCTTCACCACGCGCTCGCCGCGCTTCAGCTTTTCGGCATCCTCGGCACGGATGCGGCGCTGCCGCGCCAGCATGCATTCACCGTCGGCGATGATGACTTTGAGGCCGCGCTCAGCGGTCCGCATCGCCTCCTTCAGCGTCTCGACCATCTTGCCAACGCTGTAGGTGCGCACGGTGCGCAGCCAAGTGACGCCGAGAGAACGTACGGTGCTCTCGATCGAGATGCCGGTCGGCGTACCGCTGCGGTTCCCGGCGCTGGACGGGAGGTACTGCTGACCGGTCGCAGATGCGTAACCGTTCTGCATCACGATCAGCACGCCGTCGCCCTTGTTGAACATGTTGGAGGCGACGCCGGTGATCAGGCCGTTGTGCCAAAAGCCGCCGTCGCCCATGACCGCAATCGGACGTTTCGCCATGTTCGGCCCAACGGCTGCGGCGCTGGCGAGCGACATGCCATAGCCGAGAATCGAGTTGCCAAGCGAGAACGGCGCAAAGGTCGCGAACGAATGGCAGCCGATGTCCGCCGAAATGTGGGTCGGACCGATCTCGCGCTGGGCCAGCTTGATGGCGGCGAACACCGGCCGCTCCGGGCAGCCGGTACAAAAATTCGGCGGCCGCGGCGGGATATCGCCGAGCGCAGCGATCACGCCGGGCTTATGGGCGAGGAATCCATCAGCGCGCTTGGCGATCGCATCGGCATCGATGCCGGCCGGTTGCGTCCGCTTGAGGAATGCCGAGAGACCGCGGATCAGCGCTTCGGAATTGTAATCGCCGCTCTTCGACAAACAGTCCTTGCCATGAATGCGCGTCGAGACGTCGGCGTTACGCAGGATGACATTGACCTGCTGCTCGACATAGTCGGGCGAGCCTTCCTCGACCACCAGCACCGCACGCTTGCCGAGGCAAAAGTCTTTCACCTCTTCGGGCACCAGCGGATAGGCGACGTTGAGCACATAGATCGGGATGCGCGCGGCGCCGTAGAGATCGGCAAGGTCGAAACGGGCGAGCGCGCGCAACACGCTGTTGGTCAATCCGCCGAGCACGATGATGCCAATTTCGCCGACTTCGCCCGGAATCACTTCGTTGAGCTTCCGCTCACGGATGAATTTTTGCGCCGCCGGCAGGCGCTGCTCTACCTTGAGACGCTCCTGGCTGAAGATCACCGGCGGATGCGCCAGGCGGCCATATTCGAAGCGCGGCGGGCCGGCGAGCCGATGCTGCCCGCTATAGGCGCCGCGCTTGTTGGTCTTGGCCGTGAACTCGCCGGTGACGTGGCAGGCGCGGACTCGCAGATCGATCATCACCGGCGCATGGCTCGCTTCCGACAGCTCAAAGCCCTCTTCCACCATGTGCACGATGGTCGGCAGATCGGGCCGCGGATCGAGCAACCAGATCGATGACTTCATGGCATAAGCGTAGGAGCGCTCCTGAATGACGCTGGCGCCTTCGCCGTAGTCCTCGCCGAGCACGATTAGCGCCCCGCCGATCACGCCGGGCGAGGCCAGGTTCGACAGCGCGTCGGCGGCGACGTTAGTGCCGACAATGGACTTCCAGGTCACCGCGCCGCGCAGCGGATAATTGATCGAGGCGCCGAGCATGGCCGCCGCCGCGGCCTCGTTGGTGCAGGTCTCGACATGCACGCCGAGCTCTTCGAGCAAATCCTCGGCATCGACCATGACATCGAGCAGATGCGACACCGGCGCGCCCTGGTAGCCGCCCACATAGCTCACGCCCGACTGCAGCAGCGCTTTGGTGACGGCCAAAATGCCTTCGCCGTGGAACGTCTCGCCGTCGCCCAACCGCAGCGCATCCACTTCCTTCTTGAACGAGCGTTCCATCGGGTATTTCCGCGCCTGATTTGCAGGCTCCCATATAGCGGCTTTTGCCGCACCCGTCATGGCAAGACTTGGTGCAGCAAGACTTGGTGCAGCAAGACTTGGCGCGGCATCGTCTCGGCTTGGTCTCCAAGACCAGTCCGGCTAGGGTGCCGGCCAACGGCGCCGTGGAGAGCGCCGGGGATGCGTAGGCGCGTATGGACGGCCAGGGCCAGATTGTCATCGAGGGGGTCAACCATACCTATCGCCCGGCACGCGGCCGCGCGGTGCCCGCCCTGTCCAATGTGACGCTGCAAGTCCGCCCGCGCGAATTTTTGGCGCTGCTCGGCCCGTCGGGTTGCGGCAAGTCCACACTGCTCTACCTGGTCGGCGGCTTCCTGCCGACCGAGGCCGGCCGCATCCTGGTCGAGGGCAAGCCGGTCGCGGCGCCGGGCCCCGACCGCGGCATCGTTTTCCAGCACTTCGCGCTGTTTCCCTGGAAGACCGTGCGCGGCAACGTCCTCTACGGCCTGGAGCGCCAGGGCCTGCCGCGCGCCGAGCGCGACCGGCGGGCGCAGTCCTTCATCAATCTGGTCGGTCTGCGCGGCTTCGAGGAGAGCTACCCGTCGCAGCTCTCCGGCGGCATGAAGCAGCGCACGGCGATTGCGCGCACCCTCGCCTTCGATCCGAGCATCCTGCTGATGGACGAGCCGTTCGGCGCGCTCGATGCCCAGACCCGTTCGCTGATGCAGACCGAGCTGCTCAGCATTTGGCAGCGCACGCCGAAAACCGTGATCTTCGTCACCCACGATGTGCAGGAAGCCGTCTATCTCGCCGAGCGGGTGGCGGTGATGTCGTCGCGGCCGGGACAGATCAAGGCCATCGTCGAGACCAAGTTCGAAAAGCGCGATCCGAGCATCCTGCGCGCCAAGGAATTCGTCGAGAAGGTCGACCATATCTGGAATCTGGTGCGCGACGAGGCCATCAAGGCCCAGGAGCTGAGCGCGTGATACGAGCGATTGTCATCGCCCGCGCCGGCGGTTACTGGATGCTCCGCCGGAGCTTGTCATCGGGCCGGCCACTTCAGGCCGGACCCGTTGGCGGAGCATGACAGGAAGGGAGTAATGCCATGAAGGCGCTCTCCCGCTATCTGCCGCTGCTGCTGCTCGCTATCGCCTGGGAGTTGGCGGCGCGGCTCAATATCGTCTCCTCGCTCGCCTTGCCGCCGCTGACACACGTGGCGACCGCCTGGCTCGATCTGGTCCACGACGGCGAATTGATCGACAACGGCGAGGCATCGCTCTATCGCGGCGCGGTGGGGCTATTGCTCGCCATCGTCGGCGGCGGTGCGCTCGGCATGGCGATGGCGCGCTGGCGCACCTTCGATGTGTTCGTCAATCCGCTGGTGGAGCTGTTCTATCCGCTGCCGAAATCGGCGCTGATCCCGGTCACCGTGATCTGGCTCGGCTTCGGCGACGGTTCGAAGATCTTGCTGATCTTCCTCGGCTGCATGATTCCGGTGACCATCGGAGCCTATAACGGCGCCCGCGGCAGCGACCATGTCTTGGTGTGGTCGGCGCGCAGCATGGGCGCCAGTCCGCTGCGCATGATGTGGGACGTCGTCTTGCCGAGCGCGCTGCCGGAATTGCTCAACGGCGTCCGCACCGCGCTGGCGCTGTCGTTCATCCTGCTGGTGAGCTCCGAGCTGATCGTGTCGCAGAAGGGCTTCGGCTACCTGATCGGCTATCTCGGCTCGACCGGCTCCTACGAAGGCATGTACGCGGTGGTGCTCACCGTCGCCTTCCTGGGCTTTGCCGCCGACCGGCTCTATCAGCTCCTCATGCAATGGTTGCTGCGATGGCGCGAATAGAAGACCAGGCGACGCTCGCCGCCGGACCGGGCGATCTCGCCCACGAGCGCGCCAAGGGCCTCGACGCCGCGTTCCGCTTCGGCGCCGGCGCGCTATCGATCCTCGTCGTGCTGGTCGCCTGGGAGCTGTTCGCGCGCAGCGGCAGGGTAACGATGTTCATGCTGCCGCCGTTTTCCGCCGTGGTAGCGCGCATCTACACCGATGCCCTGGGCGGCGATCTCTGGATCAATCTCGGTCTGACGCTCTATCGCGCTATGATCGGCTTCGTCATCGCCGCCGTGGGCGGCATCACGCTCGGCGCACTGATGTCGCGCATCCGCATCGTGCATTGGTTCTTCGATCCGATCATCTCGGTCGGTTTCCCAATGCCGAAGATCGCGTTCCTGCCGGTCATCATGCTGTGGCTCGGCCTCTATGACGTATCGAAAATCTCCATCGTTGTGTTCGACGCCATCTTCCCGGTGGTGACCGCGACGCTCGGCGGCATTGCCAGCGTCGAGAAGGAGTTGCTCTGGTCGGCGCGCAACATGGGCGCCAGCGAGCGGCAATTGATATGGCAGATCGCGCTGCCAGCGGCACTGCCGCAAATCCTCACCGGCCTGCAGGTGGCGCTGCCGATCTCGCTGATCGTCACCATCATCGCCGAGATGGCGATGGGCGGTTATGGCTTGGGTGGCGCGATGATGACCGCTTCGCGCTTTGCCGATTCCCGCGGCGTGTTTGCCGGCATCGTCGAGATCGCCATCGTCGGCTATGCGCTGATCAAGGCCTTGGCGGTGATCCGCGGTAGGCTGCTGGCGTGGCACCCGGAGACTGTGGAGCGTTCGTAGTCGCGTTTTCCGGATGCGGTGCATCACTCCATGCTGCGCTGCGCCCGGAAAAATTCAGCGCAGCTTGATCCGCGGCTCGGTGCGGCGCGTCAGCGCCATGACCGGTGTGTCGAGCAAATCCGGCGAACCGGGCCAGCTTGCACCCCCAAGATCGGGGACGGCAACCGCGGTCCTTGCTGCGGCAAGCCGCAGCCTTGCGCCGGATCGGCCTTTGCGCCCACAATTGCCGTCAGCGTTGGGCCAAGGCATCAAAAATCCACCCGGCGCGTGGGGATTCTGGGAGGACATCATGCGTGCGAAAATCGGGCTGTTGAGCCTGGCAATGCTGGCGTTCGGCGCCGGCCAAGCTGGCGCCGAGCCGGTGCAAATCCGCGTCGCCTGGGTGGCACCCGTCGCCAACTGGATTTCGGTCTGGCTCGACAAGAGAGACCTCGCCAAGCATTTCGGCCAGTCCTACGTGTTCGAGCCGGTGCATTTTGCCGGTACCCCGCCCATGGTCACCGCCATCGCCAACAACGAGGTGGAGATCGGCGACCTCGCCTATTCGACCCTGCCGATCGCGATCAAGAACGCCGGCATGGACGACATCCGCATCATCGCCGACGACTTCCAGGACGGCGTCGACGATCAGTGGACGATCAAATACACCGTGCTCAAGGACGGCCCGATCAAGAAGGTCGAGGACCTCAAGGGCAAGGTCGTCGCCACCAATGCCGAAGGCAGCGCCGTCGACATCGCCATGAAGGCGATGCTGCACAAGCACGGGTTGGAGCCGAAGCGCGACTACACCGTCATCGAAGCGCCGTTTCCGGCCATGAAGGCGATGCTGGCCGAGCACAAGGTGGACCTGATCCCGGGCATCCTGCCGTTCGCGCTCGATCCTGAAATGGCGAAGATCGGCACTACTTTGTTCACCGCCAAGGACGCCATCGGCGTATCGGAATTCGTCAGCTTCCAGGCGCGCAAGCCGTTCATCGACAAAAATCGCGCCGCCATCGTCGACTGGCTGGAAGACACCCAGCGCATCCTGCACTGGTACCTGGACCCGAAAAACCACGATGAAGCGGTGCAGGTCGCGGCCCGCCTGGTCAAAGCCCCGCCCGAGCGGTTCGGCTGGGTCTTCACCAAGACCGACCAGTACCGCGATCCAAACATGATGCCGAACCTCGACGCGCTGCAGAAGAATGTCGACATGACCAAAGAGCTCGGCTACGCCAGCTCGAGCTTCGACGTCAAAGCCTATTCCGACCTCAGCATGGTCGAGGAAGCGGCCAAGCGGCTGAAATAATCACGTTCGAACCGTCGTCCGGAGGCGGCCGTGAAGCGGCCCTCGAAGGATGCCGGCCGAGGTGCAAAGGCCGTCGCTTCGCTCGCACCGCAGGGTGACGGAATCTAGATCGGAGAGAAAAGACGATGAGTACCAAGAAAAAATACGTATTGGCCGGCTTGTGCATCATTGCTTTTGCCGGAATGGCCCAAGCGGAGCCGCTGAAAATCCGCGGCTCCTGGGTGGCGCCGGTGTCGAACTGGGCCTCGATCTGGCTGGAGAAGAAGGACCTCGCCGTTCATTTCGGCCAGTCCTACGTGTTCGAGAGCGCCCGCTATGCCGGTACGCCGCCGATGATCACGGCGCTGGCCAACAACGAGCTCGAGATCGGCGATCTCGCCTATTCGACCTTGCCGATCGCCATCGAGAATGCCGGCATGGACGACCTGCGCGTCGTCGCCGACGAGTTCCAGGACGGCGCCGCGGGCTATCGCGCCGACGACTATCAGGTTCTCGCCGACGGCCCGATCCAGAAGGTCGAGGACCTCAAGGGCAAGGTGCTCGCCACCAATGCGATGGGCAGCGGCGTCGACGTCGCCATGCGCGCCATGCTGCGCAAGCACGGCATGGAAGCGAACCGCGACTACACCGTCGTCGAGGCACCGTTCCCCGGCATGCGGGCGATGCTGGCGGAGAAGAAGGTCGATCTTATTCCGACCGTGCTGCCGTTTGCGCTCGATCCGGAGCTGAAAAAGATCGCGCATCCGCTGTTCTCCATCACCGACGCCATCGGCGTGTCGCAATTCGCCATGTGGGCGATGCGCAAGCCGTTCATCGACGCCCATCGCGCCGCTATCGTCGACTTCATGGAAGACTCCATGCGCATCGAGCGCTGGTATCTCGATCCGAAGAACCATGACGCGGCCGCCGAGATCGCTGCGCGGATCACCAAGCAGCCGCCCGAGCGCTTCGGCTGGTTGTTCACCAAAGCCGATTATTACCGCAATCCCGACATGCGGCCCGATCTCGATGCGCTGCAGAAGAACGTCGACATGACCAAGGATCTCGGCTTCGTCAAAGCGAGCTTCGACGTCAAGGCGCACTCCGATCTCAGCATGATCGAAGAGGCGGCGAAGCGGCTGAAATAATAGCCAGCGTGTCCCGGATGCGGTGCAGCATGTGGTGGTGCGCCGCCGATCCGGGACCTTCGCCCGCTCAGAGTTTGCGACGATCCCGAGCCTGCAGCGCATCATTGCTTGCTGCGCTGCGTCCGGCCAACACGTTCTGAAATCAATGCATCGCCTTGCCGCCATCGACGTTGATGGTTTGGCCGGTCATGAAATCGCTGGCCGACGACGCCAGGAACATCACGGCGCCGACCAGGTCGGCCGGCACCTGCACGCGCTCGATGGCGCGGCCGGCGACGCGCGAGGCGAGATAATTGCCGGACGATGACGCGACCTGGGTCTCGCTCTGCGTCATGCCGGGCGTCAGCGCATTGACGGTGATGCCGAACTCGCCGACCTCGCGGGCGAGCGCGCGGGTAAAGCCGATCACGCCGGCTTTCGACGTGGTGTAGTGCAGCCGGTTCGGCGCGCCCTCCCAGACCCGCGACGAGGAGATGTTGACGATCTTGCCGCGTCCTTGCGCCTTCATCGCCGGGAACGCGGCGCGGCAACAAAGGAACATGCCGCGCAGATTGACCGCCATCACCCGGTCCCATTCCTCGACCGGAATTTCGAGCCAGGACCGCCGCGGCAGCACGCTCATCAGCGAGGCATTGTTGATGAGCACGTCCACCGCGCCGAACTTTTCCAGCGTCTGCTGCACCATCGCCTCGGTCGCGTCTTCGCTGGCAATGTCCGCACCGAGGCCGAGCGCCTCGAAACCCGCCTGGCGCAACGCCGCGGCGACGTTCTCGGCGGCCTGCACATCGATATCGGCGGCGACGACGCGGGCCCCGACCCTGGCGAACTCTTCGGCATAGACCTTGCCGATCCCCTTGCCGCCGCCGGTGATGACGACGCTGCGTCCGGAAAAATCGAATCGCTCATTCACGGCCATTGCTTTTGCCTCTATCGTGCTGGAATGAAATTGGAACGATACCTGATCGGCGGCGGCACGTTGCTGGTGTTCCTGCTCGCCTGGGAATTGTGCGCCGATTCCGGCGCAATCAATCCGCTGTTGATTTCTTCGCCGTCGCGGATCGCCGAGGCGGGCGCTGCGGCGATGTCGGATCCGGATTTCTGGACCGATGTGCGGGTGAGCGCCAACGAATTCATCCTCGGTTATGTCGCCGCCATCATCGTCGGCGTTCCTCTCGGGCTCCTGCTGGGCACCTCGCGGCGCCTGTCCTACATCTTCGCGCCCTTTGTCGATACGCTCAATGCGGTGCCACGCGTCGCCCTTCTGCCGCTGCTCATCATCTGGTTCGGCATCGGCATCTGGTCGAAGGTCGCGGTGGTGTTCCTCGGCGCCGTCATCCCCATCCTCATCGCCGCGCTGTCCGGCGTGAACACCAACGAGGCGCGCTTTGTCGCCATGGCGAAGAGTTTCTCGGCGTCGCGAACAAAAATATTTTTGAGCATTATCCTGCCCGGAACGGTGCCGTACATCTTCACCGGCCTGAAATATGCCGCCGGACGTGCGCTGCTTGGCGTCGTGGTCGGCGAGCTCTATGCCTCGACTGCCGGGGTCGGCCGCATGATCGCCGATGCGGGCAATATGTTTCAGACCGACACGCTGTTCTTCGGCGTCCTGATCTTTACCGCGAGCGGCCTCGTGGTCGTCGCCGTGCTCGACCGGCTGGAGCGGCGCTTCGAGCGCTGGCGGCCGGGCGTCGGAGCGCCGACGTGAGGCGATTCTATCTGCAGCACGAGCGCGCCATCCTCGGCGCTGTCGGCATCATTGCCTTCCTCATACTCTGGGAAGGCTTTGCACGCGGCTGGTGGGCGGAGCTGTTGCAGCCGCTGCTCGGCCCGCAGGCGGCGCGGCTCCAGCTCAGGCCGATCTTCATCTCCTCGCCGACGCGGATCGCCCGCGCCGCGTTTGACATGATCTTCGTCACCGGCGCGATCTGGAAGGACTTCGGTTGGAGCGGTCTCGAATTCACGCTTGGCGTTGCGCTAGCGCTCGCTATCGGTATTCCGCTCGGCCTCGCCGCCGGCTGGTATCGTCGTTTGTCCTACGCGGTCGAGCCGTTCCTGACCGCGCTGAACGCGACGCCGCAGGTAGCGTTCCTGCCGCTGCTCATCCTCTGGGTCGGGACCGGCCTCGCCTGCCGCGTACTGATCATCGTGCTGCTCGCCGTGCTGCCGATCGCGATCGGCGCTGTCGCCGCCGTGCGCACCGTCGATGCGCGGCTCATCCGCGTCGCGCGAAGTTTTTCGGCAAACGACGCGCTGTTGTTCCGCAGCATCATCCTGCCGAGCAGCGTGCCGTTTCTCCTTGCCGGCGCGCGGCTTGCGGTCGGCCGCGGCATGATCGGCATCGTGGTCGGCGAGATTTATGGCTCTGCCGCCGGCATCGGCGCCATGATGAATCAGGCCGGTTCGCGCTTCGAGACCGATAAAGTCTTCGTCGGCGTGCTGGCCATCGCCGTCGCCGGCGTCGGGTTGGTCGAAGGCCTGCGCCGCATCGAGCGCCGCGTCGAAGCCTGGCGGCCGCAGGTGGCGGCATGACGGCGCGGCCAAAGCTCGAAGCGCAGGATATCCGGCTCAGCTACTTGCAGCCGCGCACCGGGACCGCGCTGGCCGCCCTCGACGGCGTCAATCTGCAAATCATGGAGGGCGAATTCGTCGCCATCGTCGGGCCCTCGGGGTGCGGCAAAACGACGTTTCTCTCGGTGGTGGACGGCTTGATCGCCGCGACCGCTGGCCGCGTGCTGGTCGACGGCGAAGCCGTGACGCGGCCCGGCCCGGATCGCGCCGTAGTGTTCCAAGACGCCTCGCTGCTGCCGTGGCGCACCGTGCTTGGCAACGTGCGCTATGGGCTGGAATGCCTCGGCGTCGCTGCGCGCGAAGCGGGTGCGCGGGCGGAAAAACTCGTCGCCCTGGTCGGGCTCTCCGGCTTCGAGCACCACTACCCGCACGAGCTTTCCGGCGGCATGCAGCAGCGCGTCAACCTCGCCCGCGCGCTGGTGGTCGATCCGAAAATCCTGCTGATGGACGAGCCGTTCGCCGCGCTCGACGCGCAGACCCGCGAGCTGATGCAGGAGGAATTGCTGCGTATCTGGGCTGCGGCGAAGAAGACCGTGCTGTTCATCACCCACCAGATCGACGAGGCGCTTTATCTCGCCGACCGGGTGGTGGTGTTCTCCGGCCGTCCCGGCAAGGTCAAGGACAGCATCGCGGTCGACATCGAACGCCCACGGCCGATCGGCGTGAAACGGCAAGCGCGCTTTCACGCGCTGGAAGATCGCATCTGGGAGTTGATCGAAGAGGACGTGAAGACGAAAGCGCGAGAGGACCGTCATGCCCGGGCTTGACCGCGGCATCCATACTGCGCTTGAGCTAGCCGCAACGCTCCGTGGACTGCCGGGCCATGGGCGAGCGGAGCGACGCCGTTCTTCGAACGGCTATGCCCGGCGATGACAAATAGGGGCAACGCCATGCGGGTCTTGCGCCGGTGGT
Organism: Xanthobacteraceae bacterium; assembly: GCA_030039105.1. Lineage (GTDB taxonomy): Bacteria > Pseudomonadota > Alphaproteobacteria > Rhizobiales > Xanthobacteraceae > BOG-931. The sequence continues at coordinate 12,910 of JASHQO010000365.1, read as the reverse complement.
TCGTTCTGGCGGCCGCCATCCTCATTGCACCGATGGCGCGCGCCGACGACCTCGCCCCGTTCAAGATCGGCATCTCCGCGCCGGTGGTGACCATCTTCCCGGTGTGGATGGCGCAAGCCGCCGGCCTCGATGCCAAGGAAGGGCTGAAGGTCGAATCCATCAGCATGGAGGGCGGCAGCCGCGGCGTGCAGGTGCTCCTGTCCGGCGAAATCCAGGCCATGCATGTCGGGCTGGCGCCGGTGATACAGGCCAACAAGCAGGGCGCCGATCTGCGCCTCGTCACCTCGACCGCCAATACCATCCCGATCACGCTTTACGCGTCGCCCACGATCAAGACCGCGGCGGAGTTGAAGGGCAAGATCGTCGGCATCAGCACGTTCGGCTCGGAGACCGACGTGGCGGTGAGCATCGCGCTGCAGCGACTGGGCTTGAAACGCGATGACGTCATCGTGTCGCAGATCGGCGGCTCGTCGCAGCGCTTCGGCGCGCTGATCGCCGGCCGCATCGACGCCGCGCCGCTGCTCGAGCCCACCATCACCGCGGCGAAGGAGAAAGGTTTCACGCCCTTGCTCGACCTTGCCGCCGCCAACACGCCGTGGATCTTCGACGGAGTCGTGGTGATCGACGGCTATCTCAAACAGCATCGCGACGCGCTCATCCATTTCGTGCGCGCTTACATCGCCGGCGCCTATCTGGCGCTGTCCGACGTCGACAAGGCCAAGGCGTTGATCGCGCAGAAATACAAGACCAACGATCCGACCGTGATCGATGCGACCTATAACGACTTCAAGCGCTTGATGCCGCACGACGCCGCGCCGTCGGTCGCCGGCGCCGAGAACGTGATCGCGCAGTTGCAGGCCATCGGCCTCGCCGTCGGCAGCAAAAACGTCAACGACTATCTCGACCCCAGCATCATCGAAGGCCTGAAGAAGAGCGGCTATCTCGACGAGATGGCGAAAGCGTATCCTCTCAAGCAATGAACGCCATCGAGCTCGAAGTCATCTACCAGTCGACCCTGCAGATCGCGCGCGAGCTGACGCTCAACATGCTGCGCACGGGCTATTCGACCATCATCAAAGAGAGCCAGGATTTCACCTTCGCGATCTTTGACGCACAGGGCCGCATGGTGGCGCAAGGCATTCCGCAACCGCTGCACATCGGGCCGCTCGCCGCCCAAGTCGGCGAAATCCGCCGCCGCTTTTCCGACGCCGCGCCGGGCGACGCCTTTATCGTCAATCATCCCTACCAGGCCTGCCAGAACCATTCGACCGACGTCACCATCATCACGCCGATGTTCGTCGACGAGAGAATCGTCGGCTATATCGGCAATACCGCCCACAAGCCCGATCTCGGCGGCAAGGTGCCCGGCACCAATGCGGGCGACGCCACCGATCTGTTCCAGGAAGGCCTGCTAATCCCGCCGCTGCGCATTCTGCGGCGCGGCGAATTGCTCGCCGATATCGAACGGGTGATCTGCGCCAATACGCGCACGCCGGAAGTCACCTGGGGCGACATCACGGCGCAGGTCAACACCAACACCTACGGGCTGACGCGCTTTGCCGAGCTGTTCGCCAAGTACGGCGCCGACAAAGTGCTGGCGTGCTGGCAGCGCTGGATGGACATTTGCGAGACCGCGCTGCGCAAGGAAATCGAGAAGGTGCCGGATGGACGCTACGGCCCCGAGAGCGACTACCTCGACGACGACGGCATCGATCTCGGCAAATCCTACCGCATCTCGGTGTCGCTGCAGGTTAAAGGCGACACCCTGCACTTTATCCTCGACAGCGACCCGCAGGCGCACGGGCCGATCAACTTGCGGCCCTGCGTGTCGAAGAATTTCATCCAGTGTCTGGTCAAGATGGTATTCATCCCGAACCTGCCGGTGAACGACGGGCTATCGCGGCCGGTGCAGGTCAGCTATCCGCCGGAAGGCTCGTTGCTCAATCCGCGCTTTCCGGCACCGGTGAACATGTACGTCCGCCCGAGCCAAGTGACGACCTCGGTCGCAATCCGCGCGCTGGCCCGCGCCGTGCCGGGCCGGGTGCCGGCGCCGGGCAGCGCCGCCGGCGGCTCGATCTCCAGCGCCGGGCGCCATCCGCAGACCGGCCGCTGGTATTCGCAATACGAGATCTTGAGCGGCGGCACCGGCGCGCGGCCCGACGGCGACGGCATCAGCGCCATGGACGAGCTGGTGGTCAACGTCATGAACACGCCGATCGAGGCGGTGGAGAGTGAGTTCCCGGTGCGGGTCGAGCGGTACGAGCTGGCGCAGGATTCCGGCGGGCCGGGCACGTTCCGTGGCGGCCTCGGCGTGCGCCGGCAATGGCGCATCCTCGGCGACGAATCGGTCATCAACCTGCGCACCGATCGTTTCAAATATTCCTCGCCGGGAATTTTCGGCGCCAAGCCAGCGCATGTTTCGGCAGCGTCGCTGCAATCGGTTGGCGAAGCGGCGCGACCGCTGACCTCGAAAGTCGCCGGCTTGCGGCTGAAGAAGGACGATATCCTGTCGATGGAATTCGCCGGCGGCGGCGGCTGGGGCGATCCGCGCCGACGCGCGCCGGAGCGCGTACGCGATGACGTGGTGCGTGGCTATGTCTCGCGCGAGGCGGCGCGCGACGATTACGGCGTCGCCGTCACGGACGACCTCAGCATAGACGCGGATGCGACCGCCGAGCTGCGCGGCACGGAATCGATCGCCGCTCGTCCGCGCGAAAGCGGCGAGCCAGTTGGATTCCCGCTTGCGCGGGAATGAGCGGAGAGCACCAACAACATGAAATTGCGCATCGGCATCGACGTCGGCGGCACCTTCACCGACGTCACCGCCTTTGACGAGGACGCGGCAGCGCTGGTCGCGGTGCGCAAATACACGTCCAATCCGGCGCAGCCCGCTGCGGTGATGGAGGACATCACCCGCGACCTTGCCGCCGATTTTGGTTCAGGCTCCGTCTCGCTGATCCTGCACGGCTCGACTGCGGCGCTCAACACCATGCTCGAGGGCAAAGGCGCCCGCGTCGGCCTGATCACCACCTTCGGCTTCCGCGACGTCTACGAGATCGGCCGGCAATGGCGCGGCGACGAAGTGTTCAACATTTTCGCGCCGGCGCCGAAGATGCTGCTGACGCGGGACCGCATCCACGAGGTGCGCGGGCGGCTGGATTTCGCCGGCAAGGAAATCGAGCCGCTTAACGCCGACGACGTCGGCTCCGCGGCGCGCCGGCTGGTCGCGCAGGGCGTCGAAGCAGTCGCGGTGTGCTTCCTGTTCGCCTACGCCAATCCGGCGCACGAGCAGGCCGCGGCCAAGATCATCCGCGATATCGCACCCAACCTCTATGTGTCGCTGTCGCACGAGGTGAACCCGGAATGGCGTGAATACGAGCGCACCGCCTCGACGGTCGCCAACGCCTATATCGGACCGCCGGTGTCGCGCTATCTGCGCGAGCTCGAAGCGCTGTCGTTGCGGCGCTTTCCGCGCTCGCGGGCGCTGATGATGAAATCCGACGGCGGCGCAGCGAGCGCGCGCATGCTGGCGTCGACGCCGATCGAGACGGTGCTGTCAGGCCCGGTCGCCGGCGTCATCGGCGGCCGCTATCTGGGCGACATCAAGAGCATCGACAACATCATCACCTTCGACACCGGCGGTACCTCGTCCGACATGGCAGTGCTGCCGGGACGGCCGCTGTTCAAATCGGAAGTGTCGGTGGCGCGCCATCCGCTGCGCACCCACACCGTCGATATCGAAACCATCGGCGCCGGCGGCGGCAGCATCGCGACCGTCGATCTCGGCGTGCTGAAAGTCGGCCCGCAAAGCGCCGGCGCGAATCCCGGGCCCGCTTGTTACGACCGTGGCGGCGTCGAGCCGACACTGACCGATGCCCTGGTCGTGCTCGGCCATTTGAGCCCGACGGCGCTGCTCGACGGCGCCATGCCGATTTCCAGCGCCAAGGCCCACGATGCGGTCGTCTCGCGCGTGGCGAGGCCGCTCGGCCTGGCGCCGGTCGAAGCCGCTTTCGGCATCCTCACCGTGCTCGCCGCCAACGTCACCATGGCGATGCGCACTATCACCATCGAGCGCGGCTACGATCCGCGCGAATTTACGCTCGTGCCGTTCGGCGGCATGGGGCCGACTATCGCCGGCCGCTTCGTCGGCGACCTCGGCATCGGTCGCATCCTGATCCCACGCGACCCGGGCACCTTCTCGGCCTTCGGCATGCTGGTCACGGACGTGCACCAGACCCGCAGTTTCACCCGGGTCACGCGGCTCGACGGGGCAAAGCCTGAGGAGTTGGAACAGATTTTTTCGCGCATGGAGCAATCCGCCTTGGCGGATTTGCTGCAGGAGCGGTTCGGCCGCGCGCAACTCTCGACGTTGCGCAGCGCCGGCATGCGTTACCGCGGACAGTCCTACGAAGTCAGCGTTCCGGTTGCCGGCTTGCAAGACGGCAACGATCTCGCCGCGTTGGCGAAGCGCTTCCACGAAGCGCACCGACGCCGTTACGGTCACATGGCCGAATCGGAAGCCGTCGAGATCGTCAACTTCCAAGTCACCGCCGTCGGCGCGATTCCAAAGCCGCAATTCAGTGCCGTCGCAGCCGCGGCATCGCAACCGCCGACGCCGCACGAAACGCGCACGGCCTATTTCAGTCCAACCGAGGCGGTGCAGGTTCCGGTGTTCCGCCGCGCGGCGCTTGCCGCCGGCGCGACCATCAACGGCCCGGCCGTGGTCGAGGAAAAAACCTCGACCACACTACTCTATCCGGGCCAGCGCGCCACGATCGACGGCTACCTGAATATTGAGATTCGATAAGAGCCTGTTTCCCGGACGCAGTGCAGCACGAAGTGGTGCGCTGCGCCCGGGAAAAAGCACACATCAGCCGACCAGCACGTTGCTGAACTGCCAGGGATCGCGCTTGTCGAGATCTTCCTTGAACAGGCCCGGCCGGCCGGCGGTCGGCGTCCAGCCGGTATAGGCGCCGATCACCGGCCCGAGATAGGGCATCTGCACGTCCAGGCAGCGGCGGAAATCCATCTCGTCGGCCTCGACGATGCCGGCGTTCGGATTCTCCAGCGCCCACACCATGCCGGCGAGCACCGCCGAGGTGACTTGGAGTCCGGTCGCATTCTGGTAGGGCGCCAGCTCCCGCGTCTCGTCGATCGAGAGCTGCGAGCCGTACCAGTAGGCGTTTTTCTTGTGGCCGTAGAGCAGCACGCCAAGCTCGTCGATGCCGTCGACGATCTCATGTTCATCCAAGATGTGGATCGCCGGCTGGCGCGCCCCGGCTTTTCCGAACAACTCGTGCAGCGACAGCACCGCGTCGTTGCACGGATGATAGGCGTAGTGGCAGGTCGGCCGGTACACAACCTGGCGGCCGTTGCGCAGCGTGAAATAGTCGGCGATCGAGATCGACTCGTTGTGGGTGACCAGGAAGCCATATTGCGCCTTGGCGGTCGGCGTCCATGACCGCACCCGCGTATTGGCCCCAGGCTGCTTCAGATAGATCGCTGCCTGGCAGCCGATTTTGTGCTTGGCGCCGTTCTTCGGCAGCCGCTTCTCGTGGCTGCCCCAGCCCAACTCGGCGGGCTGCATGCCCTCCGACAAAAAACCCTCGACCGACCAGGTGTTGACGAAGACCTCGAGCGGCTTCGGCAGCTTGGCGCGCTGGGTGTCGCGCTCGGCGATATGAATACCTTTGACGCCGACCTTCCTGGCAAGCTTGCCCCAGTCCTCGCGGGTCTGCGGCTCCTTGAATTTCAGCTTCAGGTCGCCGGCGACGTTGAGCAGCGCCTGCTTGACGAACCACGACACCATGCCGGGATTGGCGCCGCAGCAGGATACGGCGGTGGTGCCACCGGGCTTCCTTCGCCGCGCTGCCAGCACGGTCTCGCGCAGCGCGTAATTCGAGCGCGCTTCAGGACCGAGCCTGGAATCGAAATAGAATCCGGCCCAGGGCTCGACCACGGTGTCGATGTAGAGCACGCCGAGCTCGCGGCAGAATTCCATAATGTCGACCGACGAGGTGTCGACCGACAGGTTGACGCAAAAGCCCTGGCCGCCGTCTTCGGTCAGCAGCGGCTTCAACAGCGCGCGGTAATTGTCGCGGGTGATGGCTTGGTGGATGAAGCGGATGCCGCGATCGTCCAAAATCTTGCGGTCCTTATCTTCGGGATCGATGACCACGAAGCGCGATTTGTCATAATGAAAATGCCGCTCGATCAACGGCAGCGTGCCTTTGCCGATCGAGCCGAAGCCGATCATGACAATGGGGCCGGTAATGCGGGCGTGAACGGGCCATTCCGTCATAGGCGAAGCCTCCAACGACAATCGGGCGGTGATAACGGCGAAGACGCCCAAGTGGAAGGGACGCCGCGGCTTTTATGCCGCGACGTCCCCGATTTTCAGACGCCTGGGTCAGGCTGCGAGGGCGCGATGGGCACGACCGCGAGCCCGCTGGGTACGCCGATCCTGCGCCACCAGCGCGGCGAGGTCCGGAATCGACACGGGTTCCCCGGCGGCGGCAATCAGGCCGCGGGCGCCGGCCAGCGCCTCCGGCTTGAGTTCGAGCGCCAGCAGCCGGTCGCGTTCGAAGCGGCCGGGCATCCACAGCTCGCCGGTCTTCGCCGCGGTGAAGCCGAAGCAGCCGTAATACGGCGCGTCACCGACCAGCACGATGGCGCGATGGCCGGCGAGCCGCGCCCGCGCAATGGCGCGGCGCACCAGCGTCGAGCCGATGCCGCGATTGCGATGGGCCGGATCGACCGCGAGCGGGCCGAGCAGCAGCGCCGGACGCCCCGGCCCTGCCGTGACGTGCCAGAGCCGCACCGTGCCGACGATACGGCCGCAATCGACCGCGACCAGCGACAACCCGTCGGCCGGCAGGCGGCCTTCACGCAGCCGCTCGGAGGTCTTGGCGAAACGCGCTTCGCCGCAGGCCGCATCGAGCAACGCTTCGCGGGCGGCGACGTCGGTGATCTTCTCTTCGCGAATTGTGACCATGGGTCCGCTCCTTTCCGACCGCCGCACCCCGGCGCCTCCTCCGCGAAGAGGAGGGCGCCGGAGCCGCCGGTCACATCGTCGCTAGATGTGAAAGGTCCGCAGCGGAGCGAAGCCGTTGAAGGCCACCGCTGCGTAGGTCGCGGTATAGGCGCCGGTGCCTTCGATCAGCACCTTGTCGCCGATCTCGAGGCTGATCGGCAGATCGTAGGGGCGCTTCTCGTACAGCACGTCGGCACTGTCGCAGGTCGGGCCGGCGAGCACGCACGGTCCAACCTCGTCGCCGTCATGCGGCGTCTTGATCGGGTAGCGGATCGACTCGTCCATCGTCTCGGCGAGGCCGCCGAACTTGCCGATGTCGAGATAGACCCAGCGCACGTGGTCGTGCTCGCTCTTGTGGGAGACCAGCACGACTTCGGCTTCGATCACGCCGGCATTGCCGACCATGCCGCGGCCCGGCTCGATGATGGTTTCCGGGATGCGGTTGCCGAAGTGCTTGCGCAGCGCCCGGAAGATGGAGCGGCCATAGGCCTCCACTGCCGGCACGTCACGCAGGTACTTGGTCGGAAAGCCGCCGCCCAGATTGACCATGGTCAATCCGATGCCGCGCTCGGCGCAGGCCCGGAAGATCGCTGACGCCGACTTCAACGCTTCGTCCCAGGCCGCGGTGCGGCGCTGCTGCGAGCCGACGTGGAAGGACACGCCGACCGCCTCGAGGCCGAGCTTGTGGGCGTGCTCAAGCACGTCGACCGCCATCTCGGGGTCGCAGCCGAACTTCCGCGACAGCGGCCATTCGGCGCCGGCGCAGCCGAACAGGAAGCGGCAGAACACCTTGGCGCCGGGGGCGGCGCGGGCGATCTTCTCCACCTCGGCCTTGCAATCGACCGCGAACAGCCGGACGCCGAGCGTAAAGGCGCGCGCGACATCGCGTTCCTTCTTGATCGTATTGCCGAACGAGATGCGCTCGGGCGCGGCGCCGGCCGCGAGCGCCATCTCGATCTCGGCGACCGAGGCGGTGTCGAAGCAGGAGCCGAGCTTGACCAGCAGCGCCAGAAGCTCCGGCGCCGGATTCGCCTTGACGGCATAGAACACCCGGCTGTCCGGCAGCGCCTTGGCGAAGGCGGCATAGTTGTCGCGCACGACGTCGAGATCGACCACCAGGCACGGACCATCGTCCAGCCCGTCTTCGCGGCGGCGGTGCAGGAATTCGCGGATGCGCTCGGTCATGGGCGCGCTCCTTTCATCAAGGTTCAAGGGGCCAAGCGGAAGAGTCGCCGGACCCGCGTTGATGTTCGGCCACGCGCTTTCGCGCATAGCCGGCGTCAGCGGCTGAAATCGCTGGGCGCCTCGCCGTGCGTTGGGGACACGGTTTTGGCGCGGCGCTTTCGCCGAGATGCTGCCTTGGATTGGAGCGGGAGACCCGTTCCGCACGGCCGGCAAGACAAGATGGACAAGCCTCTTCGGTGCTGACGTTTGGACCGCCAACGAGACCAAAAAAGCCCGCTCCGTCGTTGCTTTAAGCCGCGTCCCCCGTTGAGCGCGGGGTGCGCCGGTTTCGCCTCCGGTTGCCGATCACGGTGTGAGGTTGAAGACTACCTCAGGCGACTGTCCGGCCTCTTGTCCGGATGCCTACCGATCGACACACGGCCACAGGCACGTGCGAATTTGGGCGAGCGGCACATAGTCTCGGCGATCCGGCATTGCAAGCAAAATCGACAGCGCGCGTGAAAAAAATTTGCACAGCGCGCGTCCCGTCACCCTGAGGTGCTCGCGCAGCGAGCCTCGAAGGGCGACGGCCCGAGCGCCTCGGCCGTTCATCCTTCGAGGCCCGCGCGTTGCGCGAGCGCCTCGGGATGACGGATAATAGGCTTATCCCGCCTCTCATGCCCCAAGGAAAATCATGTCCGGTCTGCCGATCACCTTCGCCTGCGGCCTCTACGATCGCATGCTTGCCCTCTATACCGGCGACGTGAAGCCCGAGGGCATCGATCTCAACTACCTCGTGATGGACAATCCGCGGGAGATTTTCGACCGCATGTCGAACCGGCTGGAGTTCGACGCCTGCGAAATGTCGAGCTCCGAATTCATCACCCGCCATGCCGCCAGGAAGCTGCCGTTCGTGGCGCTGCCGGTGTTCGCTTCCCGGGTGTTTCGCCACAGCTTCATCGTCGTCAACAAAAAGCACATCCGGTCGGCGGCGGACTTTGCCGGCAAGAAGGTCGGCGTGCCGCTCTATACCCAGACCGCCGCCATCTTCATCCGCGGCCTGATGCAGCACGACCTCGGCATCGACCTTAACAAGATCGAGTGGATCCAGGGCGCCATCAACGAGCCGGGCGGCTACGGCAACCCATCGGTCATGCCGATGCTCAAGCCGGTGAATCTCAAGAACAATACCAGCGGCAAGTCGCTCAGCGACCTGCTCGAGGCGGGCGAAATCCACGCCATCGTCGGCTCCAACATGCCGAAGGCGTTCGGCCGCCATCCCGACGTGGTGCGGCTCATTCCCGACTACCGGGCCAGGGAGAAGGACTATGTCCGGCGCACCAATATCTTCCCGATCATGCACCTCGTTGTGATCCGCAACGACGTCTACGAGAAGAATCCGTTCGTGGCGACCAGCCTCTACGACGCCTTCAACGCCGCCAAGGACTGGGCGCTGGAGAAGATGCGGTACTCCGGCACGCTGCGCTACATGCTGCCGTGGCTGCCCGACGACGTGGCCGAGATCGACGAGTTGTTCGGCGGCGACTGCTGGCCCTACGGCGTCGAGCCGAACCGGCCGACGCTCGAGGCGCTGGTCAACTACATGGTCGAGCAGGGCCTGATCGCCGAGCCGATCCCGCTCGAGAAGCTGTTCGTGCCGACCTTCGGCTAAATAGTGGCGAGCTACACCGCCTTGAGGTGGGCGTCGCGGCGCTTGAAGAGCTCATCGTCGGCGTAGCCCATGGCCTCGGGCCGGCCGCGGCCGAGCATGATCTGCACGTAGACCGGCTCCAGCCCGGCGTTATGGTAGCCGTGGATCACGCCCGCTGGGCAGGCGATGCACTCCCACGGGCCGAGCTTGGTGACGACCTGGCGGCCGTTTTCGTCCTCGACGAAAACGTCGAGGATGCCTTGCAGCACGAAAAAGCACTCCTCGCATTCGTGGGTGTGCGCGGCATTGCCCTGGCCGTGCGGCACATAGACGATCGACAGCGTAAAATTCTTGGCCGGAATGACGGTCGGGTCGTCGTGCTTGCCGGACCCGCCGGCGCCGATGAAGCGGTGCTGCGCCCGCTTGTACGGTTCGACCTTGGCATCCTCGAACGCCGCCCAGTCTGCCGTCTTGTCGCGAAAGCGGCCGACGTATTTCTTCATGATCTCTTCGAGCGGAACGCCTTCGAGCTCCTTCGGGCGTGGGTGGCGGGCGACGGTCATGGCTGGCTCCTGATTGCGCGGGGTTGGCGGAATAGTAGCCCGGATGGAGCGGAGCGCAATCCGGGGCGGCGGTCCGGCATTGCGCTGCGCTGCATGCGGGCTATACACGCGCGTCCTGGATGAGCTGCCACAGCCGCGGCGGCGACAGCGGCAGATCGCGCGGCTCGACGCCGAAGGATTGCAGCGCGTCCGCAATCGCATTGGCGATCACGCCGCCGACCGAGATGATGCCGCCCTCGCCGGCGCCCTTGGCACCGAGCGGATTGATCGGCGACGGATGGGATTCCATCACGTAGCCGCGGATTTTTGGGAAATCGCTCGCGGTCGGCACCAGGTAATCGGCGAGCGAGCCGGTGAGTAGCTGGCCCTGCTCGTCGTAAGCGAGATGCTCCAGGAACGCACCGCCGAGCCCCTGCACCACCGCGCCGACGAGCTGGCCCTTCAGCGTCAGCGGATTGATCATGCGGCCGCAATTCTCCACCGCGACGTAGTCGATAAGCGCGACGTGGCCGGTCCTGGGATCGACCGACACGTGGGCGGCATGGGCGCCGTAGGCCCAGGTGTGCTTGTGGTTGGAGAACGCGCCTTCGACCGAGAGCGGCTCCGGCGCCAGCTCGGCCCATGACACGGACTTGCCACCGGGCGCGGTGGCGCGGCCGTCGGCCAGCGAAACTTCGGTGGCGCCGCAGTTGAGCCGCCGCGCCGCTTCCGCGCTCATAGCCTGGCGCAATTTCGCCGCGGCATCGAGCACCGCCGAGCCGCCCATCACGATCGAGCGCGAATGATAGGAGCCGTAACCGTCGCTGACATAAGCCGTTGAGCCGTGGAACACGTTGTTGATGCGGTCCATCGGCATGTCCATGGCATCGGCCGCAATCTGCGCGAACGCCGTCTCCAGTCCCTGGCCGACGCCGGACGAGCCCATATAGACCGTGAGCCTGCCGTCGGTTTCGAGTTGTAGTCGCGCGCTTTCCTTCGGCCCGGCGGCGCCGCCTTCGATGAAGCAGCAAACAGCAAGGCCGTGGTAGCGGCCGTCGATCAGCTTGCCTTTGAGCTTTGCCTTCTCGGCCCAGCCGAATTCGGCGAGGCAGCGATCGAGCGTCACCTGATAATCGCCGCTGTCGAGCTCGTCCTTGCTTTCGAACGGCGCGATGGTCGCGACCGTGTAGGGCATCTCGGCGGCGGCGACGAGATTGCGGCGGCGGAATTCGACTTGGTCGATGCCAAGGTCGCGCGCCGCCATGTCGAACAGGCGCTCGCGGAAGAAGTCGGTCTCGAACCGGCCCGGCCCGCGATAGGTGCCGACCGGCGTCTTGTTGGTCAGCAGCAGCGTCGTGTCGAGATCGATATCGGGAATGCGATACGGGCCCGACATGAACTGTGCGATGTTGCGGGCGCCGACCGCGCCATTGGTGCGCATATAGGCACCCATGTCGACGAAGGCGTGGCCGCGCAGGCCGAGAATCTTGCCGTCGCGCGTGCAGGCAATCTCGACGTCGCAGGCTGCCTCGCGGGCATGGTTCATGCACATCAGGTGCTCGCGGCGGTCTTCCGTCCATTTGACGGGACGGCCGACGTGCCGCGCCGCAAACGGAATCAGAAAATCTTCCGGATAAAACTCGCCGCGAGCGCCAAAGCTGCCGCCGACGTCATACTCGACCATGTCGATGGCATCGACGGCGATGCCGAGCTGCTTGGCTAGGATGCGGCGGTTGGCGAACAGCACTTTCGCCGCGCCCGACACGGTCAGCCGCCCGTTCGCCGCGTCCCATTCGGCGAGCAGGCCGCGCGGCTCCATCGGCAGCGCGGTGTGACGCTGGGTGCTGAAGCGCTCGCGGCGCCTGTAGGGCGCGTCCTTGAACGCGGCCGCGGCGTCGCCGAGCACGGCGCGGAATTTCATGGTGGCGTTGCTGTCCTTGTTCTCGAACAGCAACGTCTCGTTCTTTGCCGAGACCAACCAGTTCGAGACGGCCGGCAGCGGCGCGATGTCGAGCGCGATGGCGCTCAAGGCGTCTTCGGCAACAGCGGCGCTGTCGGCGAGCACCATGGCCAACGCCTCGCCGACATAGCGCACCTTGTCGCGCGCCATCACCGGCTGGCCGAATGCTTCGAACTCCGGCATCGGCTGCAGCCGCATCGGCACCAGCGGAATCGGGTCGCCGAGATCGGCTGCGGTGATGACGGCGTGCACGCCGGGCATTTTCCGCGCCCGCGACACGTCGATGGCGCGGATACGGCCGTGGGCAACGGCGCTGCGCAGGATCGCCGCATGCAGCATGTCGTTGCGCGCCAGATCGTCGACGTACTGGCCACGGCCGCGAACGAAGCGGAGGTCTTCCAGCCGCTCGACCGGCTGGCCAACGAACGCGTTGACCGTTTTCATTGGCCCTTTCCGTCGCGCTTATAGGCGGCGCGCGCGTCGAGCACCGCCTCGACAATGGAGATATAGCCGGTGCAGCGGCACAGATTGCCGGACAGCACTTCGCGCACCCGATCGGC
>JASHQO010000364.1 GCA_030039105.1 Xanthobacteraceae bacterium | reverse complement strand
CTGCATGCGGTTGAAGTCGAGCTGCACCTGCTCGGCGCCGACTTTCTGCTGCTTGCCGAGCTCGACCACCACCGCCAGGAAAGTTGCGGTCGGCAGGATCGGCATGCCGGCCTTGGCTACCGCATCGAGATCGCGGTCGGTGGCGAGATCGGCGTGGACGATCCAGTCGACGCCGGCTTCGGCGGCGGCGCGCGTCGAGCCGGCGCCGCGCGAATGGATGGCGACTTTCAGGTTGCGGCGATGAGCTTCGCCGACCACGGCGGCGATCTCTTCCTTGGCCAGCATCTGCGATTCGCCGGAGCGGCTGTCCGCCATCTTGATGAAGTTGACGCCGTGCTTGCCCTGGCGGCGGACCTCGGTGACCATCTCGTCGGCAGTGTTGCACAGCTTGCCGATCGAATGGTCGGGCGTGCCCTCCCATGACGGCTCATCGTCCTCGATGCAGCCGTAAGTGACGATCATGCGGCCGGCGACGAACATGCGCGGCCCTTCCATCAGGCCGAGCCGGATGGCGTCGCGCACGCCGACATCGGTGAACCAGGTGCCGCCCGGCACCGAGATGCCGGTGACGCCGGAGCGCAGCACCTTCTGGGCGCTGCGGGCGGATTTCAGCGTGGAGAATTCCGGCCGCGTCGTGCCCTTGCCTTTGCCTTCGCCCTTGATCAGCGGATAGCCGTAGGACATGTGGCAATGGGCGTCGATCAGGCCGGGCATTACCCATTTGCCGGCGGCGTCGATCGCCTCGACGGTCTTGCGGTCGTCGAGATGGACGTCGGGCGGCAGCGCGCCGACGCTCTTGATGCGGTTGCCCTCGATGACGATAGCGTCGTTGCGCGCGACGGATTGCCCGGAACCGTCGATCAGGGTGCCGTTGCGGATAACGAAGGTTCTCTTGGCGGCGCTCATGGCGTCCTCCGGGGTTTTCGCTGCCTTGGCGGCCTTATACAGCAGCGGGACACGGAGCGGAATTGCCGCCGGCGCATGCGAACTCCTTCTCTCCGCCCTACAAGGCGAGGGCGGAGAGCCCATGCGCCGCGACCATATTGCCGACCTGGTCGCTGCGGTCGATATGGGCGCGCACCACGGCGCCGATGTCGCGGTGCAGTTCCGCCGCCGTGCGCTCGGCCTTGGGCTTGAGCTGGGCGCTCAAATAGGCGCCTTCCGCGCGGTTGACTTCGACCAAAGTGCGGCCGAACGGCTTTTGCATCTGCTCGTAGCGCGCAAGCCCGGCATCAATGTCGGCGCCGGCCTCGCGTAGGCTGTCGGCGAGGCAGGCGGCGTCGAGGGCCGCCTTGGTGGTGCCAGCACCGGCGTGCGGGCGGGCGACAAAGGCTGCATCGCCGGCGAGCGCGACTCGGCCGAACACGAGCTGCGGCGAGACCAGATCGTAGATCGGCTGGAAGAACGGCGCGGCCAGGCAAAAGACCTCGGCGATCTGTGGCGCGATCGTCGCGCGCGCGTCGGCCTTGATTTTGGCGACCACGTCGGGCCGGATCAGCGGCGGCGGAATGCCCAGTGCATGGTGGCGGCCCTCGGCATCGGTCGAGAGATCGGCCAGCGTGTCGCGATCGACCGGCCGGTACCAGACGATGTTGTAGGCGCGCCGGCCGACGGCGGTGCTGTTGTCGCGTCCCGGCACGGCGTAGCTGATGAGCTGTTGGCCCTCGGGCAGGCAGAACGCATAAAGCTCGACCAGCTCGCGCCAAAGGTGGGGCGGCACGTCGGCTTCGTCGATCGAGGCGCGCCAAGCGATATAGCCGGCATAGACCGGCTGGACGTCGGGCAGGAACTGGCCGCGCACCGTGGAGCGCACGCCGTCGGCGCCGACCAGGAGCTCGCCGCGCTCGCTCGTGCCGTCGGCGAACATTGCGGTGACGGTGCCGCCCTTCTGCTCGATACGAACGAGCCGTCGACCGAGGCGATAGCTCTCTGCCGGCAGCGCATCGAGCAAGGCGCGGTAGAGCCGCGACCAGCCGCTCAAGGTGCGCGCCGTCGGCTGCTCGATCAAAATCTTGCCGCGGCGGTCGAAGCAGACTGCGCGCGGCGGCTTGATGCCCATCGACTCGTCGAAGTCAATGCCGGCGCGCCTGAGGATGGCGATAAGCTGCGGATGGGTGCCAAGTCCGACGCCGCGGCTCGCCAGCTCCTCGGTGTTGCGCTCGCATACGGTGACGCTCCAGCCGCGGTTGCGCAGCATGTGCGCCGCGACCAGCCCGCCGAGCGAGCCGCCGATGACAAGGGCGCGGCGCCGGGTCATGCGCCTAGCCTGTCATCATCCGCGTAGGCAGATGATCCAGTAATCGCGAAGTCAGCGGACTCAACTGCAGCCATTGTGGCTACTGGGTGCCCCGCCGTCGCGGGGCACGATAAAGCTTCACGGCAGCGCCCAGGACATGCTGTCGTGCCCGGGCTTGTAGTCCATGTTGGTCGCCGCCGGATTGCGGTTGATCAGCGGCCGGCCGTACATCGGATTGGTGGCGCTGCGGGTCTCATGCTCGACCGTGAACAGCACTTCGCGGGTGTCGAGATCGATGATGTCCTTGAAGCGGTACTGGTAATCGTTGTCTTCGATGGTGATAAGGCCGAGATCGAGCAGCTTGCGGTACGGTCCGGAAAAGTTGGTGAGATAAATCTGCACGTGATGGCGGTCGTAGGGCGCTTCCGGCTTGTCGGTCTCGCGGAAGTAAAAATACTGCTTCTCGCCGACCTGGACCTTGGCCTCGGGGCCGGCGCCGTTCTTCTTCACTTCGGCCGGCGCGTCGATCACCTCGCGATAGAAGCGGGCGATGCGCTCGGCCGTTCCGGGGCGCACGTCGAAGCGGATATAAGGCATGCCGAGCTGGATGCGGCCGAAGCGCCCGACATCCGGCGTGTGCACGGTGATGCGGTTGCCCCACGGGCACACGGTCTCGACGCCGTCATTGCTCTCGCGGAACTCGAACTTGGTGCCATCGAGCGGCTTCTTCACCCGCTTGAGCCGGTTCAGCAGCGCCTCACGATCCGGCATGACGAGCCCGGTGACGCCGCGCAGGACGTCCGGCCTGCCCATCGGCAGGTGGAACTGGCTCATGCCGACATTGACCCACATGTTGCCGGCGCCGGTGTTGAGGAACGGGTCGCGGGTATAGCCGAGCCCGGTGATGTAATAGTGCGTGGCGAGGTGCTGATCGTCGATGCAGGTGTTGACGTGGCCAATGCCAACGGCGTTGCCGATGTCCTGGGCGGCGCGATCGTATTGCGGTTGTGACATTTTGAAGCGTCCTGGGCGGGTTTCTTCCTGGTGGCGATATTAGAGCAAAATCGGACCGATTGCAGTCTGCATCCCGCGCATGCGGGGCACGAGTTTTCATTGCGGCTCGATATTGGCGGCCTTGATGACTTTGCGCCATTTGTCGGTCTCGGCCGCGATGAAGGCGCGGAATTGGTCCGGTGTGTCCCATTGCGCGACGATACCGAAGGCATCGAAACGCTTGGCGGTTTCCGGCCTCTTCAGGTCGGCGACCAGCGCGGCGTTGAGCGCGTCGACGATCCGTTGCGGCGTGCCGGCGCGGGCGAAAAAGCCCTGCCAGCTTTGCCCGGCATAGCCGGGCACGGTCTCGGCCAGCGCCGGCACGTCGGGATAGTCCGGGTCGCGCTCGGGCGACAGCATGGCGATCAGTTTCAGCTTGCCGGCCTGGATCAACGGCAGCGCCGGGGTGAGGTCGGCGAATTCCAGCGACACGTTGCCGGAGGCAACGTCGGTCAAGCCCGGCACCGCGCCCTTGTAGGGGATATGGCGCATATCGGTGCCGGTCATGATCTTGAACTGCTCGGCGAAGATCTGGTGCGGCGTGGCGATGCCGGCCGACGCATAAGTGAGCTCTCCGGGCTTGGACTTGGCGAGCGCGATTAGATCCGCCGCTGAATTCACCGGCAGGTTCGGCGCCACCACCAGGCAGAACTTGGTCAGGCCGACCAGGGTGACCGGCGTAAAATCGCGGTCGAGGTCGTAGGCGACCGACTTCATGACGTAGGGCAAGATCGCGATCGCCGACGGCGCATGCAGCAGCGTATAGCCGTCGGGATTGGCCTTGGCGGCGAACGAGATGCCGATCTCGCCGCTGGCGCCGGTTCGGTTCTCGACCACGAAGCTGCCGTGCAGCGCCCGGCCCAGCACGTCGGCCTCATAGCGCGCCAAGGTGTCGTTCGACGCGCCCGGCGGGAACGGCACCACGATGGTCACGGGGCGGTTGGGATAATCGTCGGCGGCATCGACATGCACCGTGGGCAGCGTGAGCAACACGCAGGCAGCAAGGATGGCACACGAGACAATTCCGTTTCCCGCTCTCATTGAGTGCTCCCTTCGGGCGTTGCCGTCCTTATAGCAGTTTTCAGTCATCCTTCGAGGCGCGCTGCGCTCGCACCTCAGGGTGACGGAATTGGGCGGTGTCGCTTCGGAGAAAGGATGCTAAAGCTCCCCGGCAAATCATCGGGGTGACGCGGGCGCGGTGTCGAGCATTCGGGACAAATTGCAGCCGGACGCGCCTGCCGGTGTCGATGCCGGCGGACGCGCCGGCGACATCGACTATCGACTGCTGGTGCCGCTCGTTCTCAATTCGGCGATCATCCAGGCGGTCTACGCCATCATGCGCGTGACGACATCGTACCGCGCCATCGAGCTCGATCTGCCGGTGATCTGGCTCGGTGTGATCTCGGCGACCTTCGCGCTGCTGCCGGTCTTCCTCGCCATCTGGGTCGGCCGCTTCATGGACCGCGGCAACGATGCGCGGGCGTGCTGGATCGGCGCCGGGCTCATGGTGATCGCCTGCGCCGGCTTTCGACTCGGCGCCTGGTCGACGACGACGCTGCTCTTGCTCACGGCGCTCCTTGGCGTCTCCCACATGTTCATGATGGCGAGCCAGCAGATGCTGTGCATCCGCTGCGCCGGCCGGCGCGGCCGCGACGCGGTGTTCGGCAATTACCTAGTTGCCAGCGCCATTGGCCAGGGGCTCGGCCCCTACATCATCGCCTGGTCGAGCGGCACGGCGCGGCTGCCGCCGACCGACCGGCTGTTCACCATCGGCCTCGTGATCTCGTTTGCCTCGTTGGCGACCGCCGCCGCGATGCGGCCGGCGCCAAAGCTCAAGGAGCACGAACGCGTCACCGAGGTGGTGCCGCTGCGCGAGTTGATGCGCCAGCGCGGCCTGATGGCGGTGCTGATCGCCAGCGTTATCACCATCACCTCGCAGGATTTGCTGACGGTCTATCTGCCGCTGCTCGGCGCCGCCAACGACATCACGGCGCGCGACGTCGGCACCTTGCTGACCGTGCGCTCGGTGTTCTCGCTGGTGTCGCGCATGGGCTACGTGCGCGTGATCCGCCTGGTCGGCCGCGGTCCACTGACGCTCGCCAGCATGCTGGGGGCGGCGATCAGCTTCGCCTGTCTGGCGCTGCCGATCCCGCTGTCGGCGATGTTTGCGGCGATGACGGTGATGGGATTCTCGCTCGGCATCGCTACCACGCTGAGCCTGACCAACGTCGTCGATCTCGCCGCCGCCGCCGCGATCGGCACGGTGATGTCGCTGCGCATCACCGGAAACCGCGTCGGTCAGGTAGCAGTACCGTTCATTGCCAGCTTGATCGCCGCCGCGACCGGCGTTGGCGGCATTTTCGTCATCATCGCGCTCAGCCTCGCGATCTCCGGCGCCACCGTGCATCTCAACCGGCAGGAAACATAACGGTCGTGTCTCCCGGATGCGGTGCGGCACGTAGCGAAGCGGAGTGGTGCACCGCTGATCCGGGCTCGCCGTAAGCTTGCAGCTTGTGACGATCCCGGGTCTGCAGCGCACC
>JASHQO010000363.1 GCA_030039105.1 Xanthobacteraceae bacterium | reverse complement strand
GAAAACGGCCTGAGCACCGAGCAGCGCAGCCGGCTCAACGCGACGGATTTCGCCGCGGCCGAGTGATCGAGCCGTCATTGCGAGCGAAGCAATCCACACGGCGGCGTCGTACCGGATTGCTTGGTCGCTTACGCTCCTCGCAACGGCGGCGGCTCTCAGTTCTGAAAGAACCGATTGGTCGGCCGCGGCAGGCCGAGATGCTCGCGCAGGGTCGTGCCTTCGTATTCGCGCCGGAACAGGTCGCGGCGCTGCAGCTCGGGAATGACGCGGTCGACGAAATCCTCGAGCCCGCCGGGCAGATACGGGAACATGATGGTAAAGCCGTCGGAGCCCTCGGTCTCCAGCCACTCCTCCATCTCGTCGGCGATGGTCTGCGGCGTGCCCACCATGGCGAGGCCGGAATAGCCGCCGAGCCGTTGCGCGAGCTCGCGCACCGTGAGGTTTTCGCTTCGCGCCAGCTTGATCGCGCGCTCGCGGCCGCTCTTCGACGCGTTGCTTTCGGGGATGTCGGGCAGCGGCCCGTCGGGATCGAATTTCGCGGCGTCGTGGCCGAGCGCGATCGACAACGATGCAATGGCGTTGGCGTAATTGACCAGGCTGTCGAGCTTGGCGCGCTTGGCCTTGGCTTCCGCCACCGAATCGCCGACGACGACGAAGCAGGCCGGGAGGATTTTCATGTGATCGCGGTTGCGGCCGAGCTTTTCCATGCGGCCTTTGACGTCGGCATAAAATGCCTGGCCGACCTTGAGATCGCTTTGCGCGGTGAACACCGCCTCCGCGGTCTCCGCCGCGAGCTGGCGTCCGGAATCCGAGGCGCCGGCCTGCACGATCACCGGCCAGCCCTGAACCGGGCGGGCGATGTTGACCGGCCCTTTGACCGAGAAATATTTGCCCTTGTGATCGAGCACGTGCAGCTTCGCCGGATCGAAAAAGATGCCGTGCTCGACGTCGCGCACCCAGGCATCGTCGGCCCAGCTATCCCACAGCCCGGTGACCACGTCGTAGAACTCGCGCGCCCGGCGATAGCGCTCGCCGTGCTCCATGTGCTCATCGAGGCCGAAATTGAGCGCCGCGTCCGGATTGGAGGTGGTGACGATATTCCAGCCGGCGCGGCCGCCGGACAGCCAATCGAGCGAGGCGAAACGGCGCGCGATGTGATACGGCGCGTCGAAGGTGGTCGAGCCGGTGGCGACGAGCCCGATGCGCTCGGTGGCCTGCGACAAGGCAGACAGCAACGTGAACGGCTCGAACGACGTCGAAGTGTGGCTGCGTTTGAGCGCATCCATCGGCATGTTGAGCACGGCCATGTGGTCGGCCATGAAGAAGGCGTCGAACTTGGCCCGCTCCAGCGCCTGGATCGACTGTTTGATGTGGGCGAAGTTGAAATTCATGTCCGGCCAGGCGCCGGGATAGCGCCACGCGCCGGTATGGATCGAGGCCGGCCGCATGAAGGCGCCGAGACGAAGCTGGCGGGAAGGCATCGTTCAAATCCTTGTGCCGATCGCTTTCAATGTAGGGCGGCGCTACACAAGTTGAAAGCGCCGGCCAGCACAGTCGTCCGCGCATGACCGCCGCATATGTTGTGCTTGAAAATCGCGCTTCGAAGCATCAGTTTGCATCGAAATTGCCATGATAACGCTGGAGTTCTTCTAATGTCCGTCGCCACCCGGGATTCTGCGACTGAGGCTGCTGCCGCCGATCCGCGCGCGCCGCAGCGCGTGCGTCACCAGCCGCGCCGCCGCGTGCTGAACGTCAAGCAGGTCGACAAGATCGCCGCCCATATGATCCGCATCACCCTGGCCGGCGATCTCGACGGCTTCACCAGTCTCGGCTTCGACGATCACATCAAGCTGTTCTTTCCCGACGGCACCACCAACGCCGACGGCGCGCCCAACATGCTGGGGCGCGATTTCACGCCGCGCCGTTATGACCCGGCCGCCAACACGCTCGCCATCGACTTCGCCATCCATGACGCCGGCCCGGCGACGCGCTGGGCGGCACAGGCGCGGCCGGGCCAGGCGCTGAACATCGGCGGCCCGCGCGGCTCCTTCATCATCCCGACCACATACGACTGGCATCTGCTCATCGCCGACGAGACCGGCCTGCCGGCGATCGGCCGCCGTCTCGCCGAGCTGCCGGCCGGAACGCGCGTGGTCGTTCTCGGCGAGGTCGACGGCGCGGCCGACGAGATCGCCTTCGCCACCAAAACCGACGTCACTGTGACCTGGGCGCATCGCAACGGCGTGCCGGCCGGCGCCAGCGACGTGCTGGCGAAGACGCTTTCGACAATGAAATTGCCCTCCGGCGACTACTATGCCTGGGTCGCCTGCGAGTCGCTGACCGCCAAAGCGCTGCGCCGCCGGCTGATTGCCGACCATGGCGCCAATCCCAAGTGGATGCGCGCCGCCGGCTATTGGCGCCGCGGCGCCGTCGCGATTCATGACGTGCACGACGATTGAGGAAAGTCGTCTGCTGTCACGAAGGCTCGCATTGGAACTGGAACCGATAGCCGAAGCCGCCGCATATCGACCCTGTTGCATCGGCAACGCCTGAGGTAGTTTGCGCAAGGGGGCAGGCTACACGGATGTCGGCGGGGATAAATGTCTTGGGTGAATGTGCTTGGCTACGCCGCTTCGGCGGCGGTGCTCGCGACGTTTTGCATGAATACGATGATTCCGCTGCGCATCATCGCGCTCGGCAGCAACGTCTTGTTCATTGCCTATGGCTACGTCGATCATCTCTATCCGGTGCTTATGCTGCATGCGATTTTGCTGCCGGTGAACGCGCTTCGCCTGCTGCAATTTTACCGGCTGGTGCGGGACATGCGCGGGGCGCCGCGCCGCGACCTTTCGATCCAATCGCTGTTGCCGTTCATGACGCGGCGAAATTTTGCCGCCGGCGAGACGCTGGTGCGAAAGGGCGAAAAAGCCGATCGGCTTTACTATCTCGTCGACGGCGACATTGAAATCCTCGACTTCAAGAAGGTGCTCCATTCAGGCGCGATGGTCGGCGAGATCGGCGTGTTTGCGCCCAATCAGCGGCGGACCGCTACGATCGTCTGCCGCACCGATTGCAGCATGCTCGAACTCAGCGAAAGCAAGGCCAAGCAGCTTTATTTTCAGGACCGCTCATTCGGCTTCGCCATATTGCAACTCATCATCTCGCGCTTGATCGAAGACAATGAGCGTTTGATGCGGTCGGGATCTCCCAACCTGGCGGATTTCGATATCGTCACGAACGGCGCCGAGCCTGCCGCCTGAATTCAGGAGCCGTCGCGAATCCAGGAGCCGTCGCGCCCGCCCCGTCGGCGATTTTCAGCGCTACTTATTACTAACACGCTACGCTTTTTATTAACGCTACGCTTTGTCGCCCGCCGCTTGCTCCTTGGATGCCAAATCCCGGTCCATGAACACGTCCGGCCGGCCATGCTCGAAATAAAAGTTCCTGTCGCGGTTATCCAGGTAGATGTGATCGTCGCTGTCAAAGCATTGGGTGCGGCAAAAGCCCTCCTCGCAGACCTGGCGACAGATGCGCTCCGCATGGGCGGTAGCTGCGATTGCGGTCAGCGCCGCGGCGGCGGCGGTTGTGAGCACGATGGCGCGCATGGTTTTCACTCCTGTTCCTCGTCAACAAACGATCGGGATTGTCGCGAGTTTCCTGCAATCCACCGCAAATGTGCTCCGCATCACATCAAAACCGGCCAAGGCAGCCTAAATTCGCGGCCGGCCCTCGACTCAAGGGAGCAAGCCATGCTCGCCGAACTTTTCATGTTGCGCCTGGAAGCCCTCTCGCGGACGAACGCCCGGACGACCGAAGCCGGCGACAATGCTCGCTTTGTGGCTCGCTTTGTGCCGTTCAAACCTTGCGCCAATCTCGCAAAGCCGGTTCCAGCCAGGATCGGCGAAATGCGTGCCGGCGAATAGGGATTGCAAACTCCACGAAATCGCTGGCGGGGGGCCGCCGGGCGGTGCTGATGCTGCCACCCGACTCGTCCGCTAACGCAAGATCGAACAGAGCAGCAGCGCGCCCTGCCGCATTCGTGCGGGCGGCCCTTAACAAATCGGGATCAAAAGGGTAGCAATTCGGTGGCAGTCGCCGCATATAATGACGCTGCCGAATCCAAAATATCCATAAATCGGCATTCGCCGGGTTAGCTCAGCGGTAGAGCAGCGGTTTTGTAAACCGTTGGTCGGGAGTTCAATCCTCTCACCCGGCACCAGCAGGTCGCCCACGCGCGATGCCAATACCGAGAGACGCTGTCATGTCGATCCTCACGCGGCGCACGCCCCTTGCCGGCTCCGCCGTCGCCGCACTTGCGGTGCCCGCGGCGCCGGTCGGCCGGGCGCAAGCCGCGGCGGCTCCCGCGGAGAAGCAGGTGCCCGGCATCTATCGCTACAAGATCGGCATCTTCGAGCTGACGGCGCTCTACGACGGCATCTGGTATCGCCCGGTCAACGACAAATTCATTCGCAACGCCCCGTTCGCCGAAGTCGAGAGCGCGCTTGCCGCGGC
>JASHQO010000362.1 GCA_030039105.1 Xanthobacteraceae bacterium | reverse complement strand
CCGGCGATGGCAGCAAGCCTGCGGCCCACCGGTCGCGCCGGCGCCGCGGCGGTCGAATAAGTCATGAGTTGCCGTCCTCTTTGGTGCTGCCGCCGGCAAACCGATCCGGATCGATTTGGCTGGTCAGACTAGATCAACGATTGCCCGATGTCGGGACAAACCCCGGTTGCCGTGCTGCGCCGCGCAGCGCCCCCGCTTACGCGGTCAATCGACGCAGAATACGGCAACAGCGTGACACCAGCCCCGACGCCCGCCGGCCAGATAGCCCAATTGGGCCGCAAGATAAAGGCCGTTCCGCAACGGCGGCCGGCACGGCTTTGTTGATGGCTAACGGCCGCGCGGGCGCCACGGCGCCGCCGTGTTACATTCGACCCGTGCCGGCCGAATCTGCGATGTCCGCCATGCCGCCGGCGCGCCGCGCCCTCGCGCGGACCGCGCTGTGCGGCGCCGTGTTGGCCTTGTTTGCCGTGACCGCGCCCGCGGCGGCGGAGCCGACTCATGCTATCGCGATGCACGGCCGGCCCGCCATGCCCGATGATTTTACCGCGCTGCCCTACGTCAACCCCGATGCGCCCAAAGGCGGCCGGCTGGTCGAAGGCGTGCTCGGCACCTTCGACAGCCTCAATCCGCTGATCGTTCAGGGTCTCGCGTTGCAGCCGATCCGCGGCTACGTGGTCGAGAGCCTGTTGGCGCGCAGCTACGACGAGCCGTTCACGCTCTACGGCCTGTTGGCGCGCACCGTCGACACCGACGACGCGCGCAGCTACGTCACCTTCGGGCTCGATCCGGCGGCGCATTTTTCCGACGGCACGCCGGTCACTGCCGAGGACGTCGCCTTCACCTGGCAGTTGCTGCGCGACCACGGCCGGCCGAACTATCGCACTTACTACGCCAAGGTCGCCAAAGCCGAAATTCTCGACCAGCACACCGTGCGGTTCGATTTCGGCGACGGCGGCGATCGCGAGCTGCCGCTGATTCTCGGGCTGATGCCGGTGCTGCCCAAACACGCCGTCGATCCCGCGACCTTCGAGAACTCGACGCTGGCGAAGCCGCTCGGCAGCGGTCCCTACATCGTCGCCGACGTCGACCCGGGCAAGAGCGTGACCTTCAAGCGCGATCCCAACTACTGGGGCAACGCGCTGCCGATCAATCGCGGCTTGTGGAATTTCGACGAGTTGCGCTTCGATTTCTACCGCGACGCCAACGCCTATTTCGAAGCCTTCAAGACCGGGCTCTACGACGTGCGCGCCGAAACCGATCCGATCCGCTGGGAGACCGGTTACGACATTCCCGCCGTGCGCGACGGCCGCATCATCAAGGATCTGTTCCCGAGCGGGCTGCCGAAATTCGCGTCCGACTTCGTCTTCAACACGCGGCGGCCGGTGTTCTCCGACATCCGGGTGCGGCAGGCGATCGCGCTGCTGTTCGACTTCCAATGGATCAATCGCGATTTCTTCTACAATCTGTACCGGCGCAGCGCCAGCTACTTCGACGACTCCGAATTGTCCGCCTATCGCCGGCCGGCGGATCGGCACGAGCGCGACCTGCTGGCGCCTTACTCCGACGCGGTTCGCCCCGACGTGCTCGACGGCACCTGGTCGCCGCCGCTGAGCGATGGCACCGGCCGCGACCGCGCCACGTTGCGCCAGGCGCTCGCGCTGTTTCGCGCCGCGGGCTACGAGCTCGAAGGCACTACGCTGCGCAATCGCGTCACCCACCGTCCGTTCAGCTTCGAGATCATGGCGACGAACCGCGACGAGGAACGGCTGGCGCTAGCCTTCGCCGCCAATCTGTCCCGCGCCGGCATCGACGCGCGCGTGCGCCTGGTCGATGCCGTGCAATACGACCAGCGCCGCATCTCATTCGATTTCGACATGATCGAGTATCGCTGGGAGCAATCGCTGTCGCCCGGCAACGAGCAGAGCTTTTATTGGGGCGCCGCCGCCGCCGACCAGCCCGGCACCCGCAACTATATGGGCGTCAAGAGCGCCGCGGTCGACGCCATGATCGCCGCCATGCTGCGGGCGCGCGCGCGCGACGATTTCGTCGATGCGGTGCGCGCGCTCGACCGCGTGCTGATCTCCGGCAGCTACGTGGTGCCGCTGTTCTATCTGCCGCAGCAATGGGTGGCGCGCTGGAGCTACGTGCAGCATCCGGCGCGAACCTCGCTGTATGGATATCTGCCCGAGACCTGGTGGCAAGTACCCGGCAAGCAAGAATCGCCGGGCAAGCAGGGATCGGCGCGGCAATGATCCTGGGCGAGCTGCAGAACAACGCGGCGGTGCCGCAGGGCCAAAGCCGCATCACCATCGACGAGATCTTTCGCCGCGTGGCGCAGCGCCGGCCGCAGGCGCTGGCGCTGGTCGACGCGCCGAACCGCAAGACCTTCACCGACGGCGCGCCGCGGCGGCTGACATTCGCCGCCGCCGATCGCGTCGTCAGCGCCATCGCCGGCCGCCTCAACCGCATGCAGCTACCGACCGACAGCATCGTCGGCATCCAGTTGCCCAATATCGTCGAGAACGTCCTCGCCGTTCTCGGCGTGATGCGCGCCGGCATGATCGCCGCGCCCCTGCCGCTATTGTGGCGCCGCACCGATGCGGTCGCCGCGCTGTCGCGCATCGGCGCCAAGGCGCTGATCACCTGCGGACATGTCGGCGGCTTCAATCACTCGCAGCTTGCCATGCGGATCGCCGCCGACGTGTTCTCGATCCGCTACGTCTGCGGCTTCGGCGCCGACCTGCCCGACGGCGTCGTGTCCTTCGACGATCTGTTCACGGCGGAAAAGCCCGATCCGCCGCCGGCGCTCGAGCGCAGTCGGCAGAGCAATGCCGCGGCCCACCTTGCCGTCATCAGCTTCGACGTCGGCGACAGCGGCATCGTGCCGGTGGCGCGCAGCCATCTTGAATTGTTCGCCGGCGGCTTGGGCGTCCTGCTCGAGAGCCGCCTGGTGCAGGACGCCACGATCCTGTCGACCCTGGCGCCGGCATCGTTCGCCGGCATTGCGCTCACCCTGATGCCGTGGCTGCTGTGCGGCGGCAAGCTTTTGCTGCATCATCCGTTCGATCCGCCGGTGCTGGTCGGCCAATGGCGCGGCGACGAGCGCTGCGGCGCCGTGATCCTGCCGGCGCCGATGGCGTTTCGCCTGTCGGAGGCCGGCGTGTTTTCCCGCGCCGGTCCGGCGAGCGTGATCGCGGCGTGGCGCGCGCCGCAGCGGCTCGGCGGCAGCCCGCTCTGGCGCGAGCGCGATGCAACCCTGGTCGACGTGTCGATCTTCGGCGAGATCGGCTTGGTCGCCGGCCGCCGCGGCGCGAACGGCCAGCCGGCGCCGATTCCGTTCGGCGCCATCACTGCGCCG
>JASHQO010000361.1 GCA_030039105.1 Xanthobacteraceae bacterium | reverse complement strand
GCCGCGCCTTGTCGCCTTCGGCGTCGTCGTGGTGGATGAGGCCGAGATAGAGCGCGGTGCTGGGCCGCAGCTTCAGCTTTTCCAGCGGCAGGAAGTACGCATCGTCGGTGCGGCCCTTCGGCACCGGCAGGTGGAAGAAATCGATGTCCCGCTTCACCCGCACCACGATGCCGTTGACGATTTCGACCATGATGCCGGCATCCTTCGGCTGCACCATGTGCTCGTCGGCGGGGCTGCCGTAGCACAGGTGATAGCCAAGCTCGATCTTGCTCGGCACCGCGTCGCCGATCTGGCCGAGCACGTCGAGGGTCTCGGTGCGGAAATCGACCGGGCCCGGCTCGTAGTAGCCTTCCCAAGCCAGCACCTCCTGGCACACGTCCCACTGGATGGCGATGCGATCGTTCGGCAGGGCGGCGGCGATGGCGTGGACTTCGCCGACGAAATGCTGCGTCAGCGGCGGCAATAATCTCGGCCGGTCGCCCGGCACCATGTTGTTGTAGGTCGGCGCGATAGGGGTCGGAATGCTGATCTGGAATTTCACGCCGGCCGGAATGACGCCGGCCTTCTGCAGCCGGTCGAACACGGCGAACGACTCGATCGCCATGGCGGCATAGCCGGTCTTGAAATCCTTGCGGTTCGGCGTCTTGCCCGGCTTGATGCGCAGCCGCGGGATTTCGCGCACTACCTTGCCGTCCCACTGCACGAACTTGAACGGCGGCAGGTCGGTGGCAAACTCGATCGCCGGGTTTTCCGCCAGCACGTCTTGCAGGAAACGGATCCAGGTCTTGCGGATGCCGGTCTCGCCGTCCGGCAGCCGCGCGACATGGCCGCCGACCGCGGCCGACAGCGTGCGGAACACGGTCTCGGAATCCGGCAACGGGATGCTGCCGACGAAGTGCACGATCGGCGATGGGCTGCGCTCGGCGTTCATGGCGGTGACCTCCCGCTTGTTGTTTTGCGAATGATAGCCGCAGGCGCGGCGATTTGGAAATGTGGTGCCGCGCGCGCCGCCAAAGGAGCCCGGCCGTGCCCGCGAGTTGATCGGTTTCGTCGCGGCATGTATGGGATGCTGGCCCTCCCCCGGGCCCAAACCCATGCCAAGGCCCGTGCAATGCCGACAAGCTTCCGCCAGATCATCGACAAGGCCGTCAAGGACCAGCGCTTCCTGGTCGTGCCCGGCGCCCACGACGCGCTGAGCGCGCGGATCATAGAGAAAGTCGGCTTCGAGACCTACTTCATCGGCGGCTTTCCGGCAGTCGGCGCGCGCTACGGCGTCCCCGACGTCGGCCTCAAAGGCTTCGGCGAGATCGCCGCCGCGGTGCGCGATATCATGTCGGCCTGCGAGCTACCGGCGTTCGTCGATGGCGACGACGGCTATGGCGATGTCAAGAACGTCGTGCACACGGTGCAGACCTACGAGCGCATGGGCGTGAGCGCGATCCTGATCGAGGACCAGCAATGGCCGAAGCGTTGCGGCCACATGGTCGGCAAGAAGGTGGTGCCGACCGAGCTTGCGGAGGCGAAAATCCGGGCCGCCTGCTCCGAGCGCCTCAATCCGGAAACCTGGATCCTGGCTCGCACCGATGCCCGCGCGGTCTACGATCTCGACGAGGCCATGCGGCGCGCCGAGCGCTACATCCGTGCCGGCGCCGACGGCATTTTCGTCGAAGCGCCGCGCAGCATCGCCGAGCTCGAGCGCCTCGGCAAAACCTTCCACGTGCCGCAAATCTGCAATCCGCTGATGGGCGGCCATACCCCGATCCTGTCCATGGCAGAGCTCGGCCAGATCGGCTTCGACTGCGCCGTGCTCGGGCTCGACACCATCATGCATGCCGCCAAGGCCATCGAGGCGGTGCTGCTCGACATGAAGTCGGGCAAATTCGCCCATCGCAACGACGGCATGGACTTCGAGGATTACAAGAAGATCGTCGGCTACGACAAATGGGAAAGCATCGACGAGCGCTTTGCACCGCGGCAGTGACCACCAACAGCGGAATTGCCTGAGTGCTGCTCGATCTCGTACTCGCCGTCGATTGGGTGCTGGCGGTCTACGCCTGGCTTGCCTTCGCGGCGATGCTGCTGGTCTGGCTCAAGGGTTTCAAGCTCGTCAACGACGACACCCACGGCGTCGCGTTCATCGGCAGATATCTCGGCTATCTGGTCGAGCCCGTGCTGCGGCCGATCCGCGCCGTTTTGCCGGCGCTAGGCGGCGTCGACGGCTCGCCGTTCCTGTTGCTCTTGATCGTGATGTGGGTGCGCTACCTGATGGCGCTTTATCTCATTCCGAGATTGGCTTGAGCGGCAGCGGCTGTTGCTGCTGCTCGGTCGCCTCGCCGAACACCACGGTGTGCATCAGGCGGTGCGGAATGGTGGTCAAGACCGTGCCAAGCACCAGCACGATCAAGAACAGCACGAACATCATCGCCTTATGGTACTGAATGTTGCCCTGGCGCGCATGCAGCACCGCATAGGGCAGCGCGAAAAACGTCCCGACCGTCAGGATGTGAATTGAGGCGCAGGTGAATTTGCCGTGCGAGCATATCCTGGGACTGAACATGCCGTACGCAAAGATGTCGTGATTGGCGAAGGCGGCGAGCAGCATCGCCCCCATCAGCGTCACCCAGGTATAGCCGACGGCGCGATGCGGAATGGTTCCCTTTGGCGCCAGGAACTGCACGGCGCCAAGCGCGACCGCGGTTAGCGCCAGAAAGGCATGAACCTGCACGAAGACCGGCGCCTGCAGCAGCGGTTGCAGCGTCATCGCAATCCTCGGCCCAGGCTGCCGGCCTGTCGCGATCCGGCGCACACTGTTGCGAACATGCGGGAAGACCCCTCCGGCCCC
>JASHQO010000360.1 GCA_030039105.1 Xanthobacteraceae bacterium | reverse complement strand
GGTTCGATGGGTTTGATCTCAGCCGCATCCCCCTCTCAATCCTCTCCCGCGTGTGGGGGAGGGTCGAGAGGGGGCCGGCACCCCAGGCCGAAGCATTGATAATAATGGGATATTCAGGACCGTTCGACAAGGGCCGGGATCGGCCGCCGGTGCCGCAGGAAGCGCGCGCAAATCACGCCGACGATGAGGATCACGGCGGCGCCGAGCAGCGGCGGCACATGAACGCCGAGAAAGGCGAAGGCGTAGCCGTAATAGATCGGCCCGATCGCCTGGCCGGAGAAGAACGCCGACGAATGCATCGACAGCGCGGTGCCGCGCGCGGTCTGCGACAGATCGGTGACGTGCACCTGGATGCAGTTGTGCAGCATGTAGAAGCCGAGCCCGAACAGCACGAACACGGCGGCCTGGATGTACCAAGCCATGTTGATCGCGATCAGAAGAAAGGCAACCGCGGCGAAGGCAGCGCCGGCGAGCATCAATTGCCGCTCGGTCACCCGCGTCACCAGCAACGGCAGCGACAGCGACAGGATGATGCCGCCGAGCCCGAAGCCGGCAATGACGATGCCGGCATAGGACGAGTGGGTTTCGCCGGCGGCGAGCAACAGCAGCGCCACGTAGGGGAACATGCCGTGGATGACGATGCCCTCGAAGAACACCGAGCCGAAGCACACTTTTGCGCGCGGATCGGCAAATACGCTGCGGAAGCCCGCCGCCACCGCCGCGAGGTTGAACGGCTTCGATTTCGCCGCGCTCAAGCCGCGAAAGGCGAAGAAGGCGATCACCGCGACGATCGCACCGAAGCCGCCGATCGAGAAGAACACGCCGCGCCAGCCGAGCAGGTCGCCGATGGCGCCGGAGATCACCGCGCCGATCAGGTTGCCGGTCAGCCCCACCGCCAGAAGGCGGCCGATCGCGACCTGCCGCGCCTGCACCGGCACGAGGTCGCCGACGATGGCGACCCCGACCGGAAAGATGCCGCCGGCGCAAACGCCGGCGACGATGCGCATGACCACCAGCAAGGTGAAATTGCTGGCGAAGGCGCAGATCAGCGTCGTCGTCACCACGGCGGCGAGGCTGATGTTCATCAGCCGCGTCTTGCCGAAAAAGTCGCCGATGGTGCCGAGCGCCGGCTGCATGATGGCGTAGGGAAAGGTGAACGCGCTCGACAGCAGCGCCGCGGTCTTCACGTCGATCGCCAGATCGGCGGCGATCTTCGGCACCACCGGATCGACGGCGCGCGAGAACAGCGTCGAAGCGAAGATCACCAGGCTGACAATGCGGAGGACGGGCGGAATGGTTGTAGTCCGTCATCCTGAGATGCGAGCGAAGCGAGCCTCGAAGGATGCGGCCGAGGCGCTTCGGCCGCCGCCCTTCGAGGGCCGCTTCGCGGCCACCGCAGGGTGACGGTGAATGAGATGAGTTAGCTCTTTTTGGCTAAAATATCGAACTGCATCAGGCGCTCAAGAAGCGGCGGCAAATCCTTGAGCGCAATCATATTTGGGCCATCGGACGGGGCATTGTCGGGATCTTGGTGGGTTTCGATGAAGACGCCGGCGACGCCGACCGCGACGGCCGCGCGCGCCAACACCGGGACGTAGTCGCGCTCGCCGCCGGAAGAGGCGCCCTGCCCGCCCGGCTGCTGCACCGAATGCGTGGCGTCGAAGATCACCGGCGCGCCGGTCCTGGCCAGCACCGGCAGCGCCCGCATGTCCGACACCAGCGTGTTGTAGCCGAACGACACGCCGCGTTCGGTGACCAGCACGTTGGCATTGCCGGCGCCGGTGATCTTTTGCACGACATTGACCATGTCCCACGGCGCCAGGAACTGGCCCTTCTTGACGTTGACGACACGACCGGTCTTGGCCGCCGCAACGAGCAAATCGGTCTGCCGGCTCAAGAACGCCGGAATCTGCAGGACATCGACGACCGCGGCGACCCGCGCGCACTGCTCCGGCTCATGCACGTCGGTAAGCACGGCCACGCCGAGCTTTTCGCGCAGCTCGGCAAAGATCGATAGCGCCTTGTCGAGGCCGAGCCCGCGCGCGCTCGCCGCCGCAGTACGGTTCGCCTTGTCGAACGAGGTTTTGTAGACGAAGCCGATATTGAGCCGCGCCGCGATGTCTTTCAGCGCGCCCGCCATGTCGAAAGCGTGCGCGCGGCTCTCCAGCGCGCACGGGCCGGCGATCAGGGCGAGCGGCAGGGCATTGCCGAACCGCGCTCCGCCGACGCCGACGATCGGATTTGGCTTGGTCATGGTGGACCCTCGCGGGCGACCATGGCGGTCGCGCCGCGCCGGGTCAACCGTGGCACTGCGGCCGAATTATTTGACCGCCGAGAACGCCGTGGGGACCAGCATCTGGTTGCTGGCATTCTGCAGGATCGGGCCGTCCTTCTCGCTCGCGGCGCGGGCATTGATCCAGTCCGGATCGGCCATGAACGCGTTCCACTTCCTCTCGCGGTCGGCGAGCGACTCCCAGGCCAACAGATAAGTCAGCTCCTGGTTGGAATCGCCGATCAGCGTGGTCCAGAAGCCGGCCTGCTTGATGCCGTGCTTGTCCCACAGCTTCAGCGTGGTTTTCTCGAAGCGTTGCAGCAGCGCGGGCAGCCGGCCCGGCACGCAGCGGTAGACGCGCATTTCGTAGATCATTGAGGTTTCCTCGCCTTGGCTCATGAAGGCCCGCGACATTAACGACGCCGCGTGTAAAAACAACCGGCGTCACGGCACCAGAACAAAACCCTGGAGCCGCGCTGCCTTGCGATCGAACGTCGCGGTCGCCTCGCAGCCGCGCAAGCGGCCAGTTTCGGCGATCAATGCGTCGGCAAAATCGATGTTGCTATCGGTAAATATCCGCAACGCGGCGCGAACCGTATCGCTATCCTCAACTTCGATTTCACTAGTCTCCAGCAGTCTGGCAACCACGTCGGCAATCATAGTCCTGTCGAACCTATAGCCCCGCGCCAGAACCCAAACCATCTCACACAGAGCAACGCGATCGACAAATCCGGGACTGGTCGGCGTGCACCGGCTGGCGACAAAGCGGCGCGCTCGCCGAGCTTGTTCGGAATCGTCATCTACGAAACAGCGCAGAATGACGTTTGTATCGAAGCCGATCATCGCTTTTTGCGGCCGGTCGCGCGCAAATATCGATCAACGGCAGCCTGCTGGATGACCTCATCCATTTGCTCGAGCGTGAGACTGCGTCGCGGCTTACCTAATATACCGAACAGGTCGGCGATGCTTTGGCCGCCCCGCGAAACTCCGACCGTGCCCCCTTCGATGGAAAAACGCAGCTTACCGCCGGTGCGAATGCGCAAATGCTCCCGCACTTCCTTGGGCACCGTCACCTGGCCCTTGCTGGTCACCGTTGCCTCGTAGAACGGGGCCGCCGGCGGGGTCGCGAAATAGCGCGTTGCCCTGCCCTCCCTGACCTTGCGTATCCGGTAGCCGCGGCCGTTCAGTCTTTTCAGCACGTTGTATTGGGGACCGCCGGTCGCCGCGATGACCTCGTCCATTGTGGCACCGCTTCGCTGGGTGAAAAGACGTTCGGCGAGCTTGGTCGCCGGAACCCGATCGTCCATGCCTTACCTCTCATCACTATATACTCATCATATTCCTTACAAATCATAAGTCAAGACCCGACGCGTTGCCGCGCCTCGCGAAGCGAGCTTGAAATCTTAGAGGGAGAGTGCAGGCGGCTACACCAGCCGGCTCTGCTCCACCGCCGCGCCGATGAAGGAGGAGAACAGCGGATGCGGTGCGAACGGCCGCGATTTGAGCTCGGGATGGAATTGCACGCCGATGAACCAGGGATGGTCCTCGTACTCGACTGTCTCGGGCAGCAATCCGTCGGGCGACATGCCGGAGACGCGCATGCCGTGCTGGGCGAGGCGGTCCTTGTAGGCGGTGTTGACCTCGTAGCGATGGCGGTGGCGCTCGGAGATTTCGGTCGCCCGATAGATAGCGGCGATGCGCGAGCCGCGCGCCAGCGTCGCCGGATAGGCGCCGAGCCGCATAGTGCCGCCGAGGTCGCCGGCGATACCGCGTTTCTGCAACTCGTTGCCCTGCATCCACTCGGTCATCAGGCCGACCACCGGCTCGCTGGTCGGCACGAACTCGGTCGAGTTCGCTGCCTCGATGCCGCACAGGTTGCGCGCCGCCTCGATCACCGCCATCTGCATGCCGAAGCAGATGCCGAAATACGGCACCTTGCGCTCGCGGGCGAACTGCGCGGCGAGAATCTTGCCCTCGGCGCCGCGCTGGCCGAAGCCGCCCGGCACCAGAATGCCGTCGACGTGCTCGAGAAACGGCGCCGGGTCTTCCTTCTCGAACACCTCGCTCTCGATCCAGTCGAGATTGACCTTGACCTTGTTGGCGACGCCGCCATGGGACAGCGCCTCGATCAGCGATTTGTAGGCATCCTTCATGCCGGTGTACTTGCCGACGATGGCGATGGTGACGTCGCCTTCGGGATTGCGGATGCGCTCGTTGATCAGATGCCAGGTGGCGAGGTCCGGCGGCGGCGGGTTGTCGATGCGGAAGGCGGCCAGCACCTCGTCGTCGAGGCGGCTCAAGTGGTAGGCCTCGGGCACGGCATAGATATTGTCGACGTCGCGCGCCTCGATCACCGCGCTTTCGCGCACGTTGCAGAACAGCGCCAGCTTTTTGCGCTCGCTCGCGGGGATTTCGCGATCGGTGCGGCACAGCAAAATGTCGGGCTGGATGCCGATGGCGCGCAGCTCGCGCACCGAATGCTGGGTCGGCTTGGTCTTGAGCTCCCCCGCGCTCGGGATGAACGGCATCAGGGTCAGGTGGATATAGACGGCGTCGCCGCGCGGCACCTCGTTGCCGAACTGTCGGATCGCCTCGAAATAGGGCAGGCCCTCGATGTCGCCGACCGTGCCGCCGATCTCGCACAGCACGAAGTCGAAACCCTCGTTGCCGTCGCGGATGAAATCCTTGATGGCATTGGTGACGTGGGGAATGACCTGGATGGTGGCGCCGAGATAGTCGCCGCGGCGCTCCTTGGCCAGCATCTCCTGGTAGATGCGGCCGGTAGTGATGTTGTCCTGCCGGGTCGCCGGCCGTCCGGTGAAGCGCTCGTAATGGCCGAGGTCGAGATCGGTTTCGGCGCCGTCGTCGGTGACGAAAACTTCGCCGTGCTGGTACGGCGACATCGTGCCCGGATCGACGTTGAGATAGGGGTCGAGCTTACGCAGGCGGACCTTGTAGCCACGGGCCTGCAGCAGCGCGCCGAGCGCTGCGGATGCGAGACCCTTACCGAGTGAGGAGACCACGCCGCCGGTGATGAATATGTACCGCGCCATGGGGCTTGACCTTTAGCGCCCGGTCCACGATTCGACGAGCGATTTTCCGGAATATCTGCTGCGCATCGTTAAGTCATCCAAGCGAGCGCGGAAAATCGCTTCAATCGCAGAGTGTTCCACCGAAATCCTCAGGCGCGGCCGAAAGCCCCGTCGGGCCGTTGCCGGCCGTGCCGACGACCAGCCCGACGCGCCGGCGTTCGCTTATTGCGACTGCGGAACCTGCGGCACCCCCGGCCCCGGCGCCGGCGCCGGAAGCGTCGCCGGCCCGCCGCCGGTATTGCCCTTCTTGAGCAGATCGAGCACGCCACCACCGCCGCTCGGCGGCTGGCCGGCCGGCGTCTCCTGATTGGCGCCGGCGGGAAGGATCGAAGCGGGTTTGCGGTCGAAGCCGGCAAACCACGACAGCGCCAGGCTGGTGAGGAAGAACCCGGTGGCGAGCACCGCCGTGGTCCGGGTCAAGACATTGGCCGTGCCGCGGCCGGTCAAAAAGCCGCTGGTCGAGCTGACCAATCCGCCACCCTCGGATTTCTGCAACAGGACGACGCCGATCAAGGCAAGGACCAGAATGAGGTGGATGACAATAAGGACAACAACCATCGATGATTTCCGCTCGCAGCCGCGCGGCCAAGGGCCCGACGCCCCCGCCGACCTCGGCCGCCCTTGGACCCATTTGGACCCATATAGGCCGCCGCGGCGGTCTCTACATGATCCGGCGCGGCTTTTCCATGGCCTGTGGCTTTGTAGCCCGGGTGAGCGGCAGAGACATTGCGGGCACGGACTTTGCGGCTGACCCCGGATGTCGCTGCCGCTCATCCGGGCTACGGCGGCTATTTGTAGTCCTTCAGATAAGCGATGACGTCGTCGATATCCGCGTCGCTCGACAGGCCGCCGAACGGCATGCGGTTGCCCTTCACCTTGGCCTGGGGGTCCTTGATGTAGGCGCGCAGGTTGGCGTCGTCCCAGGTGAGGTTGGCGCGCTGCATCGCCGGCGAATAGCGGAAGTCCTCGAGCGCGGCCGATTTACGGCCGTAGACGCCGCGCAGGCTCGGACCGATGGCGTCGGGCTTGTCGCTATGGCAGGCGGCGCAGGTCTGGAACACCACCTTGCCGTGGGCCGCGTCGGCGGCGGCGGCCGGTGCGATGGCAATCAAAACGGCGCCGGCCGCGGCGCCGATCAGGACGCCCGTGTTCCTGGCTTGCATTGTTTCCCCCTTAGGCGTGAACCAGCGGTCCCGGATTCTTGAGGTATTTTGTCGTGATCGCGTTCGCCGACCAGTAGGCCAGCGCGCCCACCGTGCCGGTCGGATTGTAGCCGTGCTGCTGCGGGAATACGGAGGCGCCCTGGACGAACAGGTTATGGGCGTCCCAGGCCTGCAGGTAGCGGTTGACCACGCTGGTCTTCGGATCGGAGCCCATCATGGTGCCGCCGGTATTGTGGGTCGATTGGTACGGCACGATCGTGAAAGTCTTCGGCCGCGGGTGCATCTCATAGTGGGTCGGATTCATCGCCTTGATGACACCTTCGAGCTTCGCCAGCAGATAGGCCGACATCTTGAACTCGTTGTCGGGCGGATTGTAGGTCAGCCGGATCAGCGGCCGGCCGAGCGCGTCCTTGTAGGTCGGGTCGAGGTCCATGTAGTTGTCGCGGTTGGCATAGACCGAGCCCTGGGTGTTGAAGCGCGCGGCGTGGTAGTACCACTTCACCGTGGCGCGCTTCCATTCCGAGCCCCATTCCGGAGTGCCGTGCGGGACGGTGCGGCCGGCGATCGGCGGCGCGCCTGCGGTGTTGCACATGATGTAGCCGCCGCCGAAGAAGCCGAGGCCGCCGTGGTCGAAGCTTTCGCCGTTGAAGTCGTCGATGACGACGCCCATGCCGGCCGAGCCCCAATACGGATTGAGCTCCTTGTCCTCGAAGAAGGCGTTGGCGCCGGCCTCGAATTGATAGGCGTAGTTCCTGCCGACCGCGCCTTTGCCGGAGGCGTGATCGTACGGCTCGCCGATGCCCGAGAGCAGCATGTGCTGCACGTTGGAGAACACGTAAGACGTCAGCAGCACGATGCCGGCCGGCTGC
The DNA here is from genome assembly GCA_030039105.1 of Xanthobacteraceae bacterium. Lineage (GTDB taxonomy): Bacteria > Pseudomonadota > Alphaproteobacteria > Rhizobiales > Xanthobacteraceae > BOG-931. The sequence continues at coordinate 779 of JASHQO010000360.1, read as the reverse complement.
TCGTATTCCTCGCCGTTGCGCATGTCCGTATAGGTCACGCTCACGACCTTCTTCGCCGCCTTGTCGTAGTTGAGCCTGGTGACGAAAGCGCGGGTGCGAATCTCGAATTTCGGATCGAGCCGCAGCGCCGGCAGTATCGTGGAGTTCGGCGACGCCTTGGCATTGGTCTCGCACGCGATGCGATTGCAGAAGCCGCAATATTCGCAGGCGCCGAGCGCGACGCCTTCGGCATTGGTGTAGCCCGCGCTCGAGATCGCGATCGGCGCCGGGAACGGATGGTAGCCGAGGCCGTTGGCCGCGGTGCCGAACATCAGGCCGGCATTGCTCGATTTGATCGGCGCGTTCGGATAGTGGTCGCTGCGCGGACCCTCGAACACGTTGCCGCCGTCGATCTTCCGGCCTTTCAGGTTGCCGGCCTTGCCGGAGACGCCGCAGATCTTGTCGAAGCGGTCGTAGTACGACTCCAGTTCGTCGTAGCTGACCGGCCAGTCCTCGATGGTCATGCCGTCGGGCAGCGCATTCTTGCCATAGCGCTCGGTCAGCGCGCTCCTGATGCGGAAATCCGACGGCAGGAAGCGCCAGTGCAGGCCGCCCCAGTGGATGCCGGAGCCGCCGACGCCTTCGCCCGGCAGGAACGCGCCGATGCGGCGGATCGGCAGCGCATTCTCGTTCGGGAAATTGCGGAACGTCAGCGTGTCGATCGAATTGTCCCACATCAGTTCGAGGCGCTGCGCGTAGCGCACCTCGTCGCGCACCTGAGGCAGGATGAAATCGGCGCC
>JASHQO010000359.1 GCA_030039105.1 Xanthobacteraceae bacterium | reverse complement strand
GCTTGCGGGCGTCGCCGCGCTTCACGACGGCGCGCGGGCCGATGGCGCCTGATCCAGCGTGCGGACAGTTGGACACAACCGTATCGACGGCAGAGAGAAACCGATTGAAGGGCTTAATTGGTGCCGTGTCGAACACGCGATGAGGGCGACTATGTGCCAAATCCATCGCCCTTGATGCGCCGGAACTCTTGGTGATGATTAGGCGAGAAAAGCCACACCACAACACATCGCGTATCGCATCGTCGTGAACCCGATTGATCGATTTCGACAACGCCGCGAGTTGGCGGCGAGCGTAGTCATCGAACCAATAGCGTATAAACCTTCTCGTTTCTTGGTCGCTGGCTGATGGGTAGGCGGCGCCCGACGGAAGGTCCGCAAAAGCCTTCTTGGCTCGTGAGAGCACATCGACTGCTTTGGCGTTTGCCTCCTCCGAATCAACCGTCGTTGTCCAGACGCCGGCGAGCAGCACTGCGAGCGGATCAATGTCTACGCCGACGGCGTGATGTCCTTTCGCGCGTGCGACAGCCAGCACGGTCCCAGAGCCGGCCATCGGGTCGAGCACGCGCAACGGCGATTTACTCTCACCCAGCGCATCGAGTGCGATGCCGGGCGCCATGCGCGCGGGGAAGGGGTGGATCGGGCTGCGCCCAACCGTCTCGAGGATTGTCTTATTATGTGACTTTAACATGCAGTGTGTTCAATTTCCCAAATGATAGCACGAGCGCGGCGGCGCTTTCGTTATTCGTCCTCGCCGAGATGTTCCTTTGTTGCCGCTTCGATGGCCGCAAGAACATTTTCCGGACTTTGATTCAGTTCAACCGTGCGGTCAGTGGCCGTGATCTCGTAGTTAGAGACCATTGCGGCCATCGCCTTACACAACTCCATCAGGTCATCGTTGGTGTCCACTTTGTAGGGCGGCTTGGCAGCGCCGAGCGCAACTCGCAACGCGCCGTATTCGACGGCAGCCATCGAATATTCCTGTTGCTGTTCGTGAATGGCTTTGACGATTTTCTCGTAGGGTGGCTTTACCACCTGTTCTTTTGCGGCAGCGTCGATCCACGCTTTGCAGTCCTCCGGCATACTGCATGTTTCCATCATCCCGCGGATGCGCGCGAGTGTCAGCCGCTTGACCGGTCGAAGTTGCACGAGCCTCGCCAAGTCGTCGATGTGGATGGCGGTGATGGTGCGGGGTTTGCCTGCCGCCTTGGTGCTTTCCCGGTCCTTCGCGATTTCTTGGGCAAGGGCGCCTCGTTTGCCCTTGGTATGGTCAAATGCCGGCGCGACCACGACAGCGTGCTCGCATTGATAATCGTCTCGATGTCTGGTGATGGTCGAGACACCGAACGATTTGGTGCTGAGCTTTTTGCCGTCTTTTTTCTTGCTTTTTGCATCGAGGGTGATCGCGTAACGACGCACTTCGCCTTTGGGGCCGGGACTTAGGTGCGCCTTGGCAACGCCGTCGGGTTTGCCCTTGCCGCCGATGCGCGTCGCGTCAAATCCGAGACTGCGGAACGATTCCACAACTTCGATCTCCAGCTTATCCTCGTCGTTGCGGGCGTTGCGCAGTGCGTTGGCCACGGCGAGGGCAGTACGCCGGCCGGACTCCTGAGCGGCGTAGCGCAGGAGCTGATCTCGCGCGGTCATTACGGCATCTAACTGATCCTGTCTGACGCCGGCCTGATGCAAAAGGGATTCAAGGAGCACTTCGGCCATCGCGAGAACCTCTAGCGGGAGGCCGGCATTCTTGCTTGTGAACTCGTCGTAAAAGGCCCCAACGAACGGATGCAGTCCGTTTACTCGTAGTTTGCCGGTGGTAACGTCGTAGACGGCGATCCCGTCGTCTGTCGTCGCGTCGTAGACGAATTCGAGGCCGGCAACGAACTCTTCGGGCTTTTCTGCTCGGGCCTCAAGACTCTCGATCACCCTGTCGCGGTCTGCTTTGCTTGTGGCATTCGGCAGAGCAATAAAACGCGACCTGATCTTTCCATCCAACGCTGCACGCGCCATTTCGACGATCGGTCGGCGTGACAAACTGGCAGGACTGCCGGCAAGCTTGCGTGCGAGTTGTGCGCCTGGGTCTTCGTCCTTGTCCGCTTTTTCAAGGTCGGGCCGAATCGTGTTGAATATCGCCCGTAGTAAGTTCTGAGCGTCCGTTAGCTCCGGACCTTGCCGCAGCTGTTCGCGGTTCGATTGAAGGCGAGCGTCGAGCCCGTCCATGTGCACGACGATGCGCATGCGCCCAAACGTGCCGTGGCGCAACTCATCGGGCGATATCCCGAAATGGCCGTCCTCGACGTTGACTAGCCTGCCGCGCACGTAGACGAAGAAGCCGTAGCTGCGCCCGAGTTCGTCTGACTTTCCGGTCAACAGATCGCGGTAAATCTCGGCGTAGCCGGTCACTCTGCCGAGTGTGCTCTGCTGAAGCGCGTAACGCGTGGGCGAAGTTGCGGGCTGGTCTTTATCCTCTACGGCTTCGATCCCCCGTGGCGCTGGCTTGCCGAGCTTCGTAATGTCTTTGCCGAGTACCCAGCTCTTTATCGGGCGCTTGTCTGCCTTGCTGGGGGTGAGCTTCTTGCCGTCGTAATAGATCGCGAAGTCATCGCGCAGCGGGAGTGCCGTTCGAAGGACCCATTCCAATCGACCACGCTGGATTTCGTGGACCTTATCCTTAAGTTCGGATAGGACTGCGAACGTCCACGACTTGGAGGCACCGGCGCCGAACAATGTCAGGTTTGATTTTTTGAACGCCGCGGTGTCGGTCCACGGAGCGAGGGCCTCTTTCACTTCTTTTTCGGTAAGCTCCCGCAAGCCGATCCTGACGGGCGTCTTCGGCTCCACTTCATCGTCGCCGCGGTCATCGACGATCTTGAAGTCCATCGAGGTCGAATAATATTTTCCACCCTTTTTTGAGATATGCGTCAGGCGGCTCGCGAGCACGTAGGAAGCCAGCTTGCCGATACCGAATTTGCCGATCTGCTGCCGGCCGCTAGGCAGTTTGGCAAGCTCACGCTTATCGCTTTTGCCGATCAGCCAGTGCTGCATTAGCCCGGCGCCATCCATACCTTCACCGTCGTCTATAACGGCGATGGTTGCGCCCTGGCTGTGAAAGTCCGTTGGTAACAGCACGGCGACATGCCGCGCGCCGGCATCGAATGAGTTGGCGACCAGCTCCTCGATGGCCTTGTTGGGGCTCGCGTACAGGCCTTCCGAAAAGAGGCTGACTATCCGATAGCTGAGGCGAACGTCGATTTTCGCCGTCTCTTTGCCGGAAGTAACGAAGGTAGGGTTCTTGGCCATGGGTTATTGAGCGTAGCATATTCGCTGGCGATGGAGGAGCGAGCCGATAAAAAGAAGCTCCGCTAGGGCGGAGCAGTTTGCATGGAGCGGCAATCGGGGTTGGAGCGTTTTGAAAGCTTATCTCCGAGCATCATGCCATCGTCGGCTCAAGTAGTTGGGCCGACCAATATTCACGAAACGCGGCTTCAGCCCGGTTCGCTTCCTGCTGCAGCAGCGGCAGAAGTAGCCTGAGTGTTTGGTTCGTCGGTTCGTATTTGAGCGCGTTCCTCACCGCTTCTTCCGCGAATGAAAGACTGAAGAAAACGCCAAAAGTATTTGCCATTGGATGACTCCTTCAAGCCTCAGAGCATTTTAGCATGCGTAAAGCACATCGCTTGAGTCCACACGCGCGTTCCGTACTCGGACTCCAGTTGGGCGTATGTGACCAACCTATCGTCGTCTGACATGGTCAGAACTCCTGTGAGGGAGCCATTACATGTGACGGCGGTTAAGCCGGCACGTTCAGGTTGCGTGTAGCGATGGAAAGAGTCAATTAGACAGGGTGCACCGCGGTGCACCATGCAAAAAGTTTTTGTTAGCGGGTAGGCGCCATTTCTACACCCGGATTTCTATTGTACTAACCTCGCCTTAGTGGTGCCGTTGGGATTCCTTTACCGCATGGTGCACCGGCGTTGACCGCTGTGCGTCCTTGTGCCCGTAGATTAGGGACTTGCGCGACTTTGAGTTTCCGACGTGCTGCATCGCATTTTTGGCCGGAATCGAATCGCCGCGTGAGCCAGGGATTTGACATTGGGCGGCGAGCAGCGTGATCCGCCGACGAAGGCATGTTCGCTCTTGTGCCAAGAGCCGACTTCGAGCGCGACCGCCCGATTAGACGCAATGTGCGACCAAAGTGCGCTGCAGCAAAGATGGCGCGTCGATTTCGTCGTGGCGATAGATAGGATGTCCGTTCTTTCCCCGATAACGACCTGGGCTGGCACGCTCATTCGGCTTTATGCCGATTACGACCAAGGGCACTGCGCCAAATTGGGTACAAGAATGCGACGTACCAAAATCGTAATTGGACCGCTCGCTAACAGCAACCGCAAGTCGTCGTCGCCGTTTGCTATCACAGTCGTGTCAAGGCACCTCAGCAATCACCGCGAAAAGGCCGTCGGCGAAGAAGTGCACAAATAAGAGAGTCCCGATCAGGCCGACCGCGCAAAACAGGCAGATTGCGGTTAAATCGCGGGTTCGTGAGGCTTGCGACCCTGCGAGCGAAGGCCGCGCCGTGTTGTTCCACCTCAAAATGAGAGGTGAGTGAATTGCCGTGACGGCGCAAAAGATCGTGCTCATGACGCGTTCCTTGTCCTAAGTTATTTCGTCCTCTTTTTGCGGCCGTTGCTCGGCGACGGACGCAACTTTCCTGTGTCCGATTGCCCGCGCGTGCGGGCAATCGACAATCGCAACAGCGAAGTCTTCGATAGTCTGTGGGTCTAGGCTGCGGCCTTACTGGCGGCGAGATCTTTGACTGCCTGCGTTGTCAGGCACTGGCCGCCAATTCCCCAGTCGCCGCTCTCGATCTCGTCGATCTTCACCCAAGTGACGCCCCGCAGGGCTTCACCTTCCACGCTTACTATGGCGTCGGTCACTTTCTCGATCATGTGCCGCTTCTGGGCGGCTGTGAAAACGTCCTTGATGATGGAGATTTGCACTAACGGCATGACAGTCTCCTCTGCGTTGCCGGACTGACCTCGGCTTCTGCACGGGGTCCAGCCGGCTGGTTCGATGCCAGGGAGCCTAACCGGTCCCCATAACCGCTTCATGAGAGAAAGATGAGAACGGGGAGTCAGGCCTGCAGGCTGTAGCCGATGCCGCGGACGGTGCGGATAACGTCGGCCTGAGGCCCGAGTTTGCGGCGGATTTCGCGAATAACCGCATCGACGACATTGCTCTGACCATCGAAGTTCTCGCCCCACACCTCCGCCAAAAGTTCATCGCGCTCCACCGGCAAACCATCGCGCGAATAGAGCTGACGCATGACGCCGAATTCGAGCGCCGACAGCTGAATGGTCGCGCTGCCAAGCGTGAACTGGCGCGACCGCTCGTCGAGCACATCGGCGCCGGCTTGCCCGATTTCCGCTTCAAGCAGTCGCGAAATCCAGCCGTCGAAGGATTCGGGGCCCATGTCCAGGATCGCCGTATGATAGAGCTTCCCCTCGATGCCTACCTTGCCGTCGTCCGGCAGCGTGAAACCCAGCTGGGTTGCGGCCGGCCCATAAGGCGCGGGATCGACAAGCGGCAGATAGACCCACCGCAAGGCGGGACGCATCTCCATGTACATTCTCTTGATGTCGAGCCAGGCGGCGGCCTGCACGTCCGAGGGCGCCTCGCCATGGTCGGCGCTGAGCCATCGGCGGATGAACAGCGCGCGCTTTGTCTTTGCATCGCGATTCCCCGAATGCCGCGCCCACCATCCGCGGGCCAGGGGATCGCGCTCGATCAGCGCATAATCCATGCGCACCGGGTCGTACGACCAGTGAAATCCAACAATCCGATTTTGCCGATCGCGCACCGCATAGAACGAGCTTCGATCCTTGGCCAGCCAGTTGCGCAGAAGACTGACGGTCGATTCCGGCTCATAACGCTTTGCGATGGCGATGACAGCCTCACAATCCGCCGCCTGGACCCGGTTCACGGAGAAATCGGTCGATGCGGATGGAAAAAACGCCTCACGGATGACCGGGTTGCGCATCAAAAAGATCATATCGGCTGTGTGTCGCCACATGTCGCCGGGGGAACAGCGTCGCGCTTCGGATTTGATGTAGCGCCAGGCAGCGCGCTGGTAACGGCGAAAGCGCGGCGGATCGGAAAGCTCGAGCGCCGAGGCGACCGCGGCCCGCACCGCATCATGGATATGCAGGCCGTCCTGCACGACTTCGACGAACGGCAGCTGGCGCAGATTCTCAAACGCTTCCGTCGCCGTGATGCCCGGCAAGAGCGCCGCTAACATCGGCGTCGTCACCCTGCGCACCACGCTTGCGGCTTCGACGGTTTGGCGCAAGTCTTTTTTCTCGATGCTGTTCAAATAGACCTGCGCGAGATGGGCATTCACATCGACAAGCGCGTCGGCGACCGTTCCGCTGCAATCGCGAAGTTTGCCGCCGGTCAGGACAAGGGCGAGCGGATGACCCGCGGTGACCTGGTTGACCGCATGCGCGCGGGCGCCATCGAATCCAAATCGGGCAAGCAGACGCTCCGCCGACTCCCGATCGAGCGTTTTGAGAGCAAGCGTGCGGAGCAGCACGTTGCACTGAGGATCAAGGCGCCAGCCCGGTACCGGGGCCTCTCGCGCGGCGAGGAAGAGCCTTGTCGAATTTGGCAACGCCGGCACGAGCACTTGGCGAATCCACGGGTCGAGCAGCGTCAGCGATTCATAATTGTCGATGATGACTGTGGTCTTCGGCAGCTTAGCGAGCGCGGCCGCCAGCTCGTTGGCCGTAACCTTGCGTCCAATAAGGTCGGAAAGGCTCTTCAAAAAGCCGGCCGCCGTAGGCTCCGTCGCGCGGCCGTCAAACAGCAGGACGGAGCATCCATTCCGCTCTGCCGCGGACGCGAAAGCGCGCAGCAGGGTCGATTTGCCGATCCCGGCAATGCCATGGATGTACCAGATCGACGGCTCGGCGCCGCGCAGCGAGCTGAGCAGCAGCTCAACCTCGGCCTCACGACCGACGATTATTTCGCTGGTCCGGTTCGCGATAGTCTTGCCACGACTTACCGGGGACATCGAGCCACTCCCTGACAATCGGTCTCCATCGCGGGGTTAGCCTACCACGGTTGAACGCCATGAGTCCTTGAGCTTGGCCCAACCCGCGCTCGAAACCATTTACTCATCTTTCTCTCATGAAACGGCGAAAGGGGCCGCCTACGCTCCCTGCCTTCGAACCAATCCATCAGGCCTGCGAGACGAAACATCCCAGGCTCCGTTTGGCGGCAAAACCCTGCCGTTGGACAAGGCGACTGAAGCCTTGATGAAAGAAGCCGGGTCGCCGCCGCCTAAAATGTGGCCGGGTAATAAACTTGTGCTGATCAATCAGGGTAACATCGAGAAGGCAAAAGCGCTGCAGTCCGGGGAAAGCGGCAAAGCGTTGCAAAGCCAAAACGGCGTGGAAGGACTGAACCTCTCGGCCGCGATCACAACCACTGACGTAACCGGCAACAGTCGCTGGTGCGCTATGAGGTTCGAAATGGGTCATTCGCGTCGATTTGGTCGTCGGAACAGGATATCCGCTCTTGCTCCAATAACCACCGCACCGTCGATCGGCGAGGTGCAGCGTGGCGCGTCAGAGCGCATCGCCACTTGCCATTTTTAGATGGGTATCTGGCTGGGTAACGACATTTTCCTAACTGCCAATTTTGCTTTATTGTCTGCACGTTAGATGTTCAGGTTGGACTCCTCCACGGCACCAGCCTTCGCTCGCGAAGCGAAGCGAACGCTGCCTCCGTAGGCCGCCGCATTCCGGTCTGATAAAATGGATTGTAAGCTCGTGAGGAACGGCGTCAGGGCCACCTCACGGCATCTGGTTTTGACGGCACAGCAGGGGAATGCGCGTGGCAAAAGCGAAGAAGCCGGCCGGCGGCAAGGCTCAGCACACTTGGAAAGTCACGCGAATGAACAGCCAGTCGGTCGATATAACGGCCGACGAACTGGGCGTGATCGACGGCGACCTGGTATTTTCGGCAAGTGGCGTGATCGTCAGGGTCGTGGCCGCCAATACCTATACGGACGTCGAGCTGTTGGGTCCGCAGGCGGCCAGCGCGGAAGCTTCGGCGCTTTTTCAAAATCGTGCGGCGGCGCGTGCGCGCGCCTGACGCCATTCACCGCGCCCGAAATCCGGCCGCCAGCCCGCGCTTGGCGAACAAGATCTGCCACATCTGATAGACGCGCGCTTCGAAGGCGCCGGCGCAGCTCAGAAAATAGAACATGTACATGCGATAGAACCGCTCGCCGTAGCGGCTGACGACCCAGTCGCGGTGGGCGACCAGGTTGTCGTTCCAGGCGCGCAGGGTCGGCGCGTAGTCGGCGCCGAAATTGTGCCAGTCCTCGACGGTGAAGCGGCGTTCGGCTGAAGCCGCGATCTCCTTGATGGAGGGAAACATCGAGGTCGGCGCCGAGAAGATGTATTTCTGGAACCACGGATTGCAACGCGAATTGGAGACGTCGTCGCCGACCGTCTCCAATAGAAACAGGCCGTCGTCGGTCAGGGTTCTGTCCACCACCTGCATATAGGCGTCGAAATTGCCGCGGCCGACATGCTCGAACATGCCGAACGAGGCGGCGCGGTCGTAACGGCCGGTGATGTTGCGGTAATCGTCGAGCCGGATCTCGATCGGCAGCCCTTTGCAGTTCTCGGTCGCATGGGCACGCTGCTCGGCGCTGATCGTATAGCCGACGACCGAGACGCCGAAATTCTCCGCCGCGTATTTGGCAAAGCCGCCCCAGCCGCAGCCGATGTCGAGCACGCGCTGGCCGGGACGCAGGTCGAGCTTGCGGCACGACATCGAAAGCTTGGCGTGCTCCGCCTCGTCCAGCGTCTTCGCAGCGGCCCAGTAGCCGCAGCTATAGATCATGCGCTTGTCGAGGACGACGGCATAAAAATCGTTGCCGGCTTCATAGTGGGTTTCCGCCACCGCCTTGAGCGAGCGAAACCGCGACAGGAACGGCCGCAGCCCGGGCCACACGTAGCGTAGGTTCGGCAGTTGCGCGGCGATGATGTCGGCCGCCATCCACGGCTTGAGTTGCAGCTTGTCGCGCAGGTCGGCGTGCAGCATGCGGGCGATCGCCTGGTCGAGCGCCGCGCAGTCCCAAAAGCCGTCCATGAAGGATTCGCCGAGCCCGATGGCGCCGCCGGCGATGGCGCGCTTGTAGAAGCGCGGATCGCGCACCGCGATATCCCACGGCCGCGTGCCGCCGATCTTGATGTCGGCCGCGGCGAGAAGATCGGCGACCAGCTTGGCGTAGCGGTCCGACACGCGCGGTACCCTTTACGCGGGCTCCAGGGTCGGAGCGCTGACCGGCCGCAGCTCGCCGGGCGCGGCGGCATAGAAATGATGCCGGGTCAGCGGCGCCGCGTTGTCGAAGCCGTGCGACAGCAGCATCTGATAAACCAGCGTGCCGGCGCCGGACGAGAAGTCGGCCAGCCCGCCGGAGAGATAGAGCCGGAAGGTGCGCAAGACCTTCTCGCCCCATTCGGCGCGGACGCGCTCGGCGTTGCGCTCCAGCCGGTCGAGCCAATGGGTCAAGGTCAGCGCGTAGTGGTAGCGCATGTTCTCGACGTCGACGAGATGGAGCTGATGATGCTCTTTCTCGATCGGCGTCACGATCTCGCCCAGCGACGGATTGTAGTAGCCGGGAAACACGTATTTCTCGAGCCACGGATTGGAGATCGGCGACGGGTTGGTGCGGCTGATGAATTGCAGCATGGCGAGCCCCGGCTTGCGCAGCACTTTGCTGACCAGCCGGTGGAACGCCGCATAGCTCTCGCGCCCGACGTGTTCGAGCATGCAGATCGAGGCGAACTTGTCGCACGACGTCACATAGTTCGGGATATTGCGGTAGTCGTCGAGCACGTATTCGACCCGGTCGGTGCCGATGCCGAGGCGCGCCGCCTTGTCGCGGGCGAACGCGATCTGCTCCTGGGAAATGTTGAACGACTTGACGCGCACGCCATAATTGCGCGCCATGTGCAGCGCGAGCCCGCCCCAGCCGCAGCCGGCCTCGACGACGAACTCGCCGGGCTTGAGCCGCAGCTTGCGGCACACCAGCTCCATCTTCTGGCGCTGCGCGGCCTCCAGCGTATCGGTCGGCTTGTAGAAATAGGCGCAGGTGTATTGCATCTCGGTGTCGAGCCACAGCTCGTAGAAGCTGTTGGCGAGATCGTAATGGGCGGCGATGTTCTTCTTGGCGCGGGTGACGGTGTTCTTGCGCGCGGCGAAGCCGAGCGCATAGAGCGCGCGCTGCAGGAACGTGCCGCGCATCGGGCCGGACTGCAATTCGTAGCTCAACAGCGACAAGGCGAGCATGTCGCCTTCGACGTCGACCTCGCCGTTGCTGTAGGCCTCGCCGAAACCGAGCGACGATTTCATGATGATGTCGCGCAGCGCGCGATTGGTCTTGATGCGGACCGTGAACGCGAACGGCGCGCGCCCGTGGGTCGCCGCCTGGCCGTCCGGCAGGACGACCTGAAACGGCTTGTCGAACTTCAAGGAGTCGAAGATTGCCTGGAGCCGCGCCCGATACATATTGGCCCCCCGTCTTGTGCCCAGGAGCAAACAACAACAACCAAGGATATCAAGGCCATCGCGCGCCGGGAAGAGCAAATTCCGCCGGCGCGAAGACGGGAGCACGGCCGCGCAGCGGGCCGGGTTCCATTGCCATGCGCGGCACCGGATTGTTCCGACCCGCCGGTCCGGATTTCCAGTTGGACGCCAAGCCACGCGGCGCCCGCCACCTCCGCCGTCCGCTTAAGCGGCGGGCGTTACTGTCCCTGCGCCAGTTCCGGGCGCGTCTTCAGCCGCGCGGCGTTGAGCCGATAGATGATGAAACAGACCGCCGCGCCGACGGCAAACGGCAGCGCCGACCACATATAGAGCTGCGGCACCGGCAGGAACGAGAAGTAGGCGCCGACGAACGGGCCGGCGATGGCGCCGAGCCGGCCGATGCCGAGCTGCCAGCCCGAGCCGTTGGCGCGCAGCGAGGTCGGATAGATCATGGCGCCGACCACGTTGATGCCGGACTGGATGCCGAGCACGATGAAGCCGGCAAAGAAGGTCGCCACGAACAGCGCGGCGGTCGAGCTCAATCCGGCGTGGCCGATCGAGCCGACGATCGGCACCGCGATCACGAACATGATGGCGATGGCGAGGAAGCGCGCGCGCTGCAGCCACCAGCACAACAGCAGCGAGCCGACCGTGCCGCCGACCTGCAGCGCCGCGCCGGCCAGCGCCGCGGTTTGCGGCGGCACATGGGCCGCGCCCATCAGGGTCGGCGTCCAGCTAATCAGGAAGAAGTAGCCCATCAGGTTGCAGGCGAACAGGAGCCAGGTCAGCGGCGTGATGACCTGCAGCCCGTTGCCGAACAGATAGAGCGGATTGCTCGGCGACTGGCTCTCGTCCTCGATCACGAAGCGGGCATTGGGCGGCACCCGGAAATCCGGGCGGATCGCCTTGAGCAGCGCTTCGATCTTGCCGCGGTGGCTTTCGTGCAGCGTCATGAACTTGATCGATTCCTGCAGGCCGAAAATCGCGGCGATGGCGAACACGATCGGAGCGACGCCGCCGATGTAGAACAGCACCTGCCAGCCGTAGGTCGGCACGAACGCGGCGCTGGCGAAGCCGGCCAGCGCGCCGCCGAGCGGCACCATGCCGGTGGCGATGATGGCGAGCGTGGCGCGGGCGTTGCGCGGCGCCGACTCGGCGTTGATGGCGACGATGTTGGGAATGACGCCGCCGATGCCGAGGCCGGCGATGAAGCGCAGCACCGACAGCTCGGTCAGGTTGGTCGAATAGGCGGCCGCATAGGTCAGCACGCCGAACAACAGGTTGGACAGGATCAGCGCGGTCTTGCGGCCGTAGCGGTCGCCGACCCAGCCGAAAATCTGCGAGCCGAACAGCACGCCGAAATTGGAGGCGCTGAGCACGAGGCCGAGCTCCTTTGGCGCCACGTGCCATTGCCGGATCAGGCTCGGCACCGCAAAGGCGATGGCGCCGATGTCGTAGCCGTCGATGAAGGCGACCAGCACCGACCACAGGATGAGCTTGATCTGGAACGCGCCGACCCCGTGCTCGTCCAGAAAATGCGAAACCTGAACTTCCGCGGCATCGGCCATCGTTTCCCACCGGCAAAGATTTTTTTGCTTGGCGCGAAGCCTATGGCAGTCGCATGCCCAAGAAAAGCGACATTCGCGCACACCGCGGTGGCGGCATGCGGCCCACTATCGTCCGCTCCTGCCCGCGACGGCGGGGACCCAGCGCAAGGTACGATCACTCCGCTTCGAGCGGCGTCCCCGCTTTCGCCCGCAGCGCGCGGAACACCGCCTCGGGCGTGATCGGCAGCGCGGTCAGCCGCACGCCGACCGCGTCGTCGAGCGCGTTGGCGATGGCCGGCGACAGCGGCATGGTCGACGATTCGCCGACGCCCTTGGCGCCGAACGGCGCGTTGCTCTGGAACGCGTCGATCGCCTCGTTGATCATCACCGCCGGCACGTCGGCGATGCCGGGGATCTTGTAGTCGGCGAGCGACGCGTTGGTGATCTGGCCGTTATCGAGATTGATCTTCTCGAACAAGGTGAAGCCGAGCTGCATCAGCGCCGCGCCGGATATCTGCGTCTCGACGATGCGCGGATTGACCGGCGTGCCGCAGTCGACCGCGTTGACGAGCTTTAACACGCGCACCCGGCCGGTCTCGGTGTCGACCTCGATCTCGGCGCCGGCGCCGGCGACCATCCAGAACGGCGTGATCGCGGTCGAGGCGCCGGTGTCGTGATCGGGCGCAACGTAATCGGGCTTATAGCTGCCGGAGCCGACGATATTGCCGGCCTTCATGCCGTATTTCTTGATGAACAGGCCGGAGACCGGCGTGTTGCTGCCTTCCGGCTCGCCGACCTCGCGGCGCAACGCGTCGATCTTGCTGCGCGCGTTCTCGGACGCGAGCCGCACCGCGTGTCCCATGTGGAACATCGAGCGCGAGCCGAGCGTGCCCATGTCGTAGGGCGTGATGTCGGTGTCGCGGGCGACGACCCGCACCGATTCCGCCGGCACGTTCAAGACCTCGCCGACGATCTGCGCCATGCCGGTATCGGAGCCCTGGCCCATGTCGACGGTGGAGATGTAGAGCGTCGGGCTGCCGTCGGCGCCGACATTGACGATGGCGACCGAGGTGGTCGGCGACACGCAGGCCTTCAGCGCGAACGCGATGCCGCGGCCGCGTTTGACCGTGCCGCCGCCGCGATCGAATTTTTCGCTCCAGCGCAGCCGGTCGGCGACGTGCTCCAGCACCGGTTCGAGCGCCGCGTCCTGGAGGATGGTGCCGGTCGCCTGCGGCCGGCCGTTATGCAGCAGGTTCTTCCTCCGGAATTCGACCGGATCGATGCCGAGCGCGCGCGCCACCATGTCGGTGTGGCTCTCGTAGGCGAAGGTTAGCTGCGGCATGCCGAAGCCGCGCAGCGCCCCGGCCGGCGTCATGTTGGTATACATGGCGTAGGAGTCGATCCAGACATTGTCGATGTCGTAGGGACCGCCGGCGGTGAAGCCGGATTTGTGAGTCACGCGCGGGCCGATATCGGCATAAGCGCCGCCGTTCCAGAACACCTCGCATTTGCGCGCCGTGATGCGGCCGGATTTATCGACGCCGCTCTTGATGCGCACCGTCGCCGGATGCTTGGTGATCTGGTAAAATTGCTCCTCCATGGTCAGCGCGATCTTGACCGGCCGGCGCGCAATCATCGAGCACGCCGTCACCAGCGCTTCGAGCTTGATGTAGAGCTTGCCGCCGTAGCCGCCGCCGAGATAGGGCACCTTGATGCGGACTTTGTTCTCGGGCCAGCCGAGCAGCCGCGCGATCTCCGAGCGCACGAACGACGGGCCCTGGGCGCCGGAATAGATCGTCAGCCCGGAGTCCTTGTAATCGGCGATCGAGCAGAACGGCTCGAACGGCACGTGCAGGCATTTTTGCGTGCGGAATTCATGCTCGAACACATGCGCCGCTGCAGCGAAAGCCTTGTCGACGTCGCCGCGCCGCGTCTTGGCCTGCAGCGCCAGATTGGTGCCTTTGATGCCCTTGAGGTGCTTGAGGTCGGCGAAGCTGCCGGCAGGCTTGAGCTCGTCGTGAACGTGGCTCGACGCGGTCATCGCCGCGACTTCGTCGTAGATCGGCTCGAGCTCTTCATATTCGGCAGAGATGGTCTGCACCGCGGCGTCGGCGACGTGCGGATCGGCGGCCAGCACCACCGCGACCGGCTCGCCGACGAAACGCACCTTGGCGATGGCGAGGATGGGCTGGTCGTGGAACGCCGGGCCGTAATAGGGATCGGGGATCACCTTGCGCACGTCGTCCGCGGTGATGACGCGGAACACGCCGGGCGTCGCCTTCGCCGCCGCCGTATCGATCGACTTGATGCGGCCGTGCGGCACCGTCGAGCGGAAGATTTTTCCGTACAGCATGCCGGGCAGGCGCATGAGATGGGTGTATTCGGCGCGGCCGGTGACCTTCTCGCGTGCTTCGAGCCGCGGCACCGAGCGGCCGATCTGGCCGCCTCCGATCGGATTGACTGCCATTGACGCTGATCTCCACAGTTATCCGTCATCCTGAGGTGCGACCGCCGACTTGATCGGGGGGGAGCCTCGAAGGATGTCGGCCCGATCGCTGAGGCCATCGCCCTTCGCGGGCCGCTCCGCGGCCGCCTCAGGGTGACGGTTCGCAGGCCGCAATTTCTGCCACGACTTGGCTGAGCCGCCAAACGGCAATTGTCTGTCGCCATGGTTTGCTCGCCCGCCTATGATGTGCAACAGCGCGAGCTCGTGTGAGGAACCCCCATGGATATGAGCGTCTCGGCCACCCCCGAAAAGCAGGCGGTCTCCGGCGACGGCCGGTCTGCAGCCACGCGGCGGCCGAATGCGAGCGACCTCGACGAATGGCTGGCCAAGGTCGAGGCCATGGGCGAATTGAAGCGCATCACCGCGGAAGTCGATCCCAATCTCGAGGCGGCGACGATCACCTATCTGGTCGGCAGCGAGCAGAGCCCGGCGTTGCTGTTCGAGAACATCAAAGGCCATCCCGGCCAGCGCGCGCTCTACAACATGATCGGCTGCAACCTGTCGCGGTTCTGCCTGATGATCGGCGAGGCGCCGGTCGACCATCCGCTCAAGGCGGTGCAGGCGCTGCAGCGCAAGATGGGTCGCACCATGAAGCCCAGGGAGGTGGCGGCGGAGACCGCGATCTGCAATCAGAACGTCGTGACCGGGGCGGGCATCGACATCCGCAAATTTCCGGCGCAGCGCATGTGGCCGCTCGACGGCGGGCTCTATCTCGGCACCGGCGACGCGGTGGTGACGCAATGCCCGGAGACCGGCCGCATCAATGTCGGCACCTACCGCATGATGATCAAGGGCCCGCGCGAGATCGGCGTCTATACCTCGCCCGGCAAGGACGCCACGCTCGACCGCGAGAAGTGGTGGAAGATGGGCAAGCCGATGCCGATCGCCGCCGCCTACGGCATCGATCCGCTGCTGTTTCTGGTCGCGGCAACGAGCTTTCCCAAGACCGAGAGCGAGTATGAGTATTATGGCGGCATCAACGGCGCGCCGATCGAGCTGTTTCGCAGCGACCTCACCGGCCTGCCGCTGCCGGCGCGCGCCGAGATCGTACTGGAAGGCTTCGTCTATCCCGACGAGACCTTCGCCGAAGGTCCGTTCGGCGAGTTCACCGGCTATTACGGAAGGCCGAGCGGCGCGACGCCTTACATGCGCGTCGAGAAAGTGCGCTTCCGCAACAACCCGACGCTCACCTGCGCGCTGATGGCCGACGGTCCGGCCAACGAGGCCGGCCTGTTCTGGGCGGCGCTGCGCTCGGCGGCGATCTGGTCGGATTTGCAGAAGCTCGGCGTGCCCGGCATCCAGGGCGTCTGGTCGATCCCGGAAGCCGCCGGCTGGGGCATCACCGTGGTGTCGATCAAGCAGATGTATCCCGGCCACGCGCCGCAGGTGATGGCGCTCGCCGCGCAATGCGTCGGCGGCGCTTATTTCGGCAAATACGTGATCGTCGTCGATGACGACGTCGACCCGACCGACGTGCACCAGGTGCTGTGGGCGATGGCGACGCGCTCGCGGCCGGCGCAGTCGATCGACATCCTGCGCGAGACCTGGAGCACGTTCCTCGACCCGAGCCTCAACCCGCCGGAAATCCGGCCCTGGGGCTCGAAGGCCTTGATCAATGCCTGCATGGATTACCGCCATATCAAAAACTTCTCCAAGCGCACGAAACTATCGAAGGAGACCTACGAGCAGGTGGTGGCGCGATGGAATGAGCTCGGCTTCTCCGGCGCGCCGCCGGTGCAGACGGTGTTCGAAGATTCGGCGCCGGGCGCGAGCGTGGAGTAAATCTCTTTCCTCCCGCGGCAAGCGAACCCGATTGGCTTGACCGACAGCAGGCGGCAGCCTTAGCTTCCGAACCGGCACGGGGGCGCCCATATACCGGAGATCGTCATGCTCAAGCAGCTTCGGTTCGCGGCTGTTGCCTTGATTGCGGGGGCCGCAATCGCGCTGACTGCCAGCTCGGTTTGGGCGTTCAGTCAGCAAACCGTTTCGCCCAACGGCAACTATGACTTCAACTATGGCAATCCGAACGATAAAGCCAAGCTCGACGAGAGCACGAATAAGCCCGATTCCAACAGTCCGGGTTTTCACTTCAGCATCGAGCGTGGCCAGACGGCACCGTTTGGTTTTCGTGGCTTCGGCGACGGCAACAATGCGACGCCTCCGGACTACTACACTCCGCACGGCAACGGTAACTGAATTTACGGTGTAGCGACCGCAATTCCGGGAATGCGGCCGCGGACAGCGCCGGACTTGCGAGGGACCTGTCGCATTTCGGCCGCGGACGGCGTATCTTGCATCGATGTGGCGCAGCTTCCCCGCATCAACTGCAATTCTGTTGTCGCTGCTGCCGGCCATCGCGTTCGCCGCGCCGGCAGACAAGCGGCATTACCATTGGCATGGCTACGGCTTCCTCCCTGGCTATCGTCAGCCGCCCAGCAACAGCGTGCCAGTTTATGGCCCCAAAGGCGCGATCGGCGGCGCTCCGGATTATGTTCCGAGCTACTGGTACGGTGGCGGGCATTACTACTTCGGCCGCCCCGGATTTTTCCGCGGTCATTATAACGGTGGCAGTTTTGGCCCGTGTTGGACGTGGACGCCCATCGGCCCGATGTGGAATTGCGGGTAGCAATCAGGGTGGAATAGCGCAGCGTATTCCGCCCTCGGCTTACCAAGATGCGGCGGATTACGCCTTCGGCTAATCCGCCCTGCGCGCTTCGTGCTACGCCGCGACGGCAATCGCAGTCGCGAATCGCGCCTTTTTTCTTTCTTGGTAGCCCGGATGGAGCGCAGCGAAATCCGGGGTGGCATCGAAGCTGGACCGCCGTTCCCGGATTACGCTGCGCTCCATCCGGGCTACTTCTTCCGTGCCGAAGCGCGATCGCGGCGTTCAAGCGGCGCGGTCGTTCCCGGATTTCGCTTCGTTCATCCGGGCTACATTTTTTCTCATGTTATCGTAGACGCGGCGCAGGCAGCGCTTGAGCACGGCGAGCTCCGGCGCCGGCAGGCCGGCGATCGCGGTGGTCTCATAGGCGCGCGCGATCGGGATCAGGCGGCCGACCAGCGCGTTGCCCTTCGCCGAGAGTCTTATTGCCACCTCGCGGTTGCTGCTGGCCGAGCGCGTGCGGGTGACGATGCCGAGCTGCACCAGGCGCGTCACCAGCCGCGACAAGGTCGAGGCGTCGATGCTGGTCGCCTCGGCGAGATCGATCTGGCGCTGGCTGCCGTTCGACGCCAGCACCGCCATGACGCGCCACATGGCGATGCTCAGCCCATGCGGCGCCAGCGCCGCTTCGCCGAACTGGTCGGCGATGATGGTGCCGACGCGGTTGACCAGATAGGGAAGGTAGTCGCCGAGCTCGAGTCTTTCCGCGCGGGGCTTCACGGGCAATTCCGGGATTGCGGCTGCGTCGATTCTTGCATTTACAACTGTTGCATTATCATCTATTATCCGCGGCCTGACAATGAAAATCTGCACTGTCGCGGGAGGCAGCCATGGAGTTCGGTTATTTCACGCTGAGCGACAACCACTACGAAAACAACAGCCGCTCCGCCAACCAGTTCGTCGCCGACATCACCGCGGAGGCGCTCCATGCCGAGGCGCTCGGCATGGCGTCGGCCTGGATCGGCGAGCATCATTTCAATTCGCTTGGCGTGCTGTCGTGTCCGGACCTGGTGCTGGCCCACGTCGCCGCCAGGACCTCGCGCATCCGCCTGGCGCCGGCCGTCACCGTGCTGCCGCTGCACAATCCGATCCGCGTCGCCGAGCAATGGGCGACGCTCGATCTGCTCTCGG
>JASHQO010000358.1 GCA_030039105.1 Xanthobacteraceae bacterium | reverse complement strand
AGCGGCGCGCCGCGACCCAGAACGCATGCCTGTGCCCCGCCGAGCAGAATTTCTGCGCGGACCCGCCGGTGCTTCGCGGGCGGAACGAGCGCCCGCACCAGACGCAGGGGATCGCGCCTACCCGAGGCTGCATGTCGGCGGCCATCCCGTCACCATCGCTAGTCATCAGCCGGAGTCGCCAGGGCAGAGATCGCATTCAGTAATCGCCCCACGGTCTTCGCCCGTATGTTCGCTTTGCCCGCAATGAACAGCCGCAACCGTTCCCGAGGGACCCCAGCGGCCTCCGCGAGCCTTCGCTGCCCGTAAGCGCGAGCGCCCGCGCACACGTGGGCGCGGATGGCGGCGATGCCGTCTTCATCGATCCCGTAATCGATCTGCGCCTCGGGATCGAGCCCGAGATAGAACGTACCCGTCCGGTGAGGGCCGCCTTGCGCGGAGAGGGTGAAGGGATCGGGATGGTGGCTTGGGACTGGAGCTGGCGATAGCGCAAGATCGATGTCTTACGGGTCGGTGACGGTTTTCGGGCGAGTGGAGCGCCGGCGGCGGTTCAGCGTGGAGCAGAAGCTGGCGGTTGTGGCGGAGGCGAGCGCGCCGGGCGCCAACCTCTCGGAGATCGCGCGGCGCCACGATCTGGTGCCGGCGCAGGTGTTCAAGTGGCGTCGCCTGGCTGAGCTTGGGGTGATCGGCATCCCCGGCACCTCGGAGCTGCCGTCGTTTGTGGCGGTGGAGATGACGAAGGAGACCGCCTCGCTGCCGGCACCGATCTCGGCGGGTCCGACGGAGATCGAGACCAGCCCCCGAGAGCGGCGCCGGAGGAAGAGCGGGCTGATTGAGATCGAGCTGGGCGGCGGTCGGCGGATACGCGTCGACCGCGATGTCGATGCCGCTGCGCTGGACCGGGTGCTGGAGGTCCTGTCGCGGCGATGATCCCGATCCCTTCGGGCGTGCGGGTGTGGCTGGCGGTCGGGCACACCGATATGCGGCGCGGCATGAACAGCCTGGCGATCCAGGTACAGCAGGGATTGCAGCGCGATCCGCATGCGGGCGACCTCTACGTGTTCCGGGGCAAGCGCGGTCATCTGGTCAAGATTCTCTGGCACGACGGGATCGGCATGTCGCTCTACGCCAAGCGGCTGGAGCGCGGCCGGTTTATCTGGCCGTCGCCGGCCGATGGGACGGTGGCGATCACCTCAGCTCAGCTGGCCTAGATGCTTGAGGGCATTGACTGGCGCAATCCGGTGCGAAGCTGGCGTCCGGAAGCCGCCGGCTGAGCCTGCGGCAGTTTGACTCGGGCCGCTCGGCGCCGGTTGCGGCGCGTGCGACAATCCGGCCCGTGACGACACCAGACGAGATCGAGGCGCTGAAGGCGGCGCTCGCCGCCGAACGCGCCGCACGGCAACAGGCCGAGGCTCGCGCCTCCGGCGCCGAGGCGATGGTGGCGCATCTGAAGTTGTTGATCGCCAAGATGAAGCGCGACCGGTTTGGGCAATCGTCGGAGCGCGGCCAACGCCTGCTCGACCAGATGGAGCTGCAGCTCGAGGAGTTGGAGGCGAGTGCCGCCGAGGACGAAGCGGCGGCGATCATTCCGGCCGACACCTCGGCGGTCGTCGGCTTCACCCGCCGGAGGCCGGTGCGCGCGCCGTTGCCGGCGCATCTGCCGCGCGAACGCGTGGTCATCCCGGCGCCGAGCGCCTGCCCGTGTTGCGGCGGCAGGCTCGCCAAGCTGGGCGAGGACATCACCGAGACCCTGGAGGTGGTTCCGCGGCAGTGGAAGGTGATCCAGACGGTGCGGGAGAAGTTCACCTGCCGCCGCTGCGAGGCGATTACCCAGCCGCCGGCGCCGTTCCACCCGATCGCGCGTGGGCGGGCCGGAGCGAGCCTTTTGGCGATGATCCTCTACGCCAAGTTCGGCGAGCACCAGCCGCTCAACCGGCAGAGCGCGAGCTACGCCCGCGAGGGGATCGAGCTCGACACCTCGACCCTGGCGGATTGGGTCGGCGCCTGTGCCGCCACGCTGATGCCGCTGGTCGAGCTGATCCGTTGCCACGTCTGCGCTGCCGAGCGCCTCCACGGCGACGACACGGCCGTGCCGGTGTTGGCGAAGAACAAGACTGCGACGGCGCGATTATGGACCTATGTCCGCGATGACCGGCCGTTCGGGGGACCGGACCCGCCGGCGGCGATCTTCTATTACTCGCGCAACCGCAGCGGCGAGCATCCCGCCCGGCATCTCGCCGGCTATGCCGGGATCCTCCAGGCCGACGCCTATGCCGGCTTCGGCGAGCTCTACGATACCCAGCGGAGACCAGGACCAATCACCGAAGCGGCTTGCTGGAGCCACGGTCGCCGCAAGTTCTTCGAACTGGCCGATCTGCGAAAGACGCCACTGGCGATCGAGGCGGTGACCCGTATCGACGCGATCTTCGATATCGAGCGCGAGATCAATGGGCTTGCCGCCACTGACCGGCACGCTGCTCGCCAGGATCGCGTCGTGCCGTTGGTCAGCGGTCTCGTCGACTGGATGCGCAGCGAACGCGGCCGCCTGTCGCGCCATGTCGAGACCGCCAAGGCAATCGATTACATGCTCAAGCGCTGGACCGCGTTCATCCGCTTCCTCGACGACGGCCGCATCTGCCTGACCAACAACGCCGCCGAACGCGCACTGCGCGGCATCGCGCTCGGCCGCAAAGCCTGGCTCTTCGCCGGTTCCGACCGCGGCGGCGAGCGTGCCGCGGCCATCTACACGCTGATCGGCACCGCCAAGCTCAACGGCGTCGACCCGCAGGCCTGGCTCGCCGACGTACTGCGCCGCATCGCCGACCACCCGGCCTCCCGCCTCGACGAACTCCTCCCCTGGAACTGGAACATAGCCGCCGCTCAAGCCGCCGCCGCTTGATCCGACCTCCCCGCGGCCTTCGCCGGATGCTTACGCCTAATCCAGGCGGATGGTGCGCCGCGCGTGTATCCGGTCCCTAACATGATAGCTGCTAGCGCATGGCGAGAGATCGAACCCAATCAAGGGGTTAACGCTAACCCGACACATGTGTGACGGCTCGTTCACTGGGTGTCAGCGTCTCGGCGAATTGGTAGGTGCTATCGATCTGATCCAGTTGTGCCGCATGAAAGGCAGTGTGGTAAAAATTCCTGAGTACGAACTTGATAAAACGCGCTGGACTGATTGGTGCGTTCACCGGAATCCGGCAATTCGGATATTGCCCTAG
>JASHQO010000357.1 GCA_030039105.1 Xanthobacteraceae bacterium | reverse complement strand
ATCGTGGCCGAGCCGCTGCCAGCGTTCGACCATCGCCTCCATGGCGCCGCGCATGTCGATCGCCATGCGGACCGCCTGGAGCGCTGGGTTCTCGACCGGAACCGGGTCGTTGAAGATCGCCATCACGCCGTCGCCGGCAAATCTTTCCAGCGTGCCGCCATACTCGAAAATGATCTTGCCGATCGAGGCGTGATATTCGCGCAGCAGCGCCATCACGTCTTCGGGGTCCGAGCTTTCCGAGAAGCCGGTAAAGCCGCGCAGATCGCAGAACAGCGCGGCGATCTCGCGGCGGTGGCTTTCGAGCTCGCGCTCCGATCCGGATGAGATAATCAGGTCCGCCACCTGCGGCGGCAGGAAGCGGCGCAGCCGGCCCAGCCGCTCGATCTCGCCGACCTGGGCGGCGACACGCTGCTCGAGGTCGCGGTTCAGCCGCCGCAGCTCGTCCGACTGTAGTTCCAGTTGGTTCGCCTGCTGCTGCACCTTTGCATAGGACCGCTCGAGCTCGCCGGTCCGCTCACGCAATTCGTAGAGCAGCCGCGTGTTCTCGATGGCGATGACGGCCTGGGAGGCGAAATTCTGCACCAGCGCCACTTGCCTGTCGGTGAACGGGCGCACCTCCTGGCGGTAGATGACGATCGCGCCGATCAGCGTGCCGTCCTTGAGCATCGGCACGCCGAGCATGGAACGGGCGCCGGCCATCCTGGTCGGCGCGCTCGGGCTCGCGCGCGCCGCGTCGTCATCGATATGAGCCGCCCCATGCGTCCGCATGACGTCTTCAAGGATGGTCCCCGGCACCGGCGGAAACGGCCCGCGCCGCTTCTGATATGCGGCGAATTCGGCAGGCGTGCCGACCTCGGCGGCAAACTGAAACACTTTGCCGTCGAAGCGAAACAGGGTTCCGAACTGGGCCCGGCAGATCCGCACCGCGTTTTCCAGCATGGACTGGAACACCGGATTGAGCTCGCCGGGCGAGGCGCTGATGATCTGAAGAACCTCGGACGTGGCGTTGAATTGATCGGACAGCCGCCCGACCTCGTCCTGGAGCTGCGCGAGCGTCATGACATTCGGAGCGCCGGCATCGCCGCCCGGCGAAACCGTGGCCTTGCCGCCGGCCGGCTTTCGCGCCTTGGCATGCCTCGCGGCACTCGGCTTTCCGGGCCGCTTCTTACGCGCCTGGGGGCTGGCTCGGCCGCGCCGCACCATCTAGTCCTCCGCACCATTCCGATCAGGTGTGATCTACCAAGCACTCGCGCCGGGGCAGCTTTTACCGTATGTCGGCGAAGGGTCAAAGACGGCATCGCGGTGCGTCCGGCCTGTACCCCATGCGCCCGCACGGCCGGCTGCGGCTTTAGGGAAAGGCCGCCGCCAGTTCCCTGGCGCCGGGCTTTGTCATCTCGCGGTCCATGGCCGCGTTCGTGGCGGCGATCAGCGCGGCGACGACGCTGTTTTTCTGCGCGACCGGATTGTCGAGATAGCCGTGCTGCTGAAAAAAGTTCGCGGTCGGCACCTTGCCGCGAAAATCCTCCCGCATGGTCACCATGTCGAAGCCGTTGCCGTCGCCGGTGAGGTTCATCATTTCCAGCTCGGCGGCGCTCAGCGTCGCCGCAAATCCCTTCCTTCGCGCAAAAATAACCGAATCCAAAAGCTTCTGGGTCTGCAGCAGCGGGCCAACGTCGAGATCGAGATTGAGGGCGTGGATGGCGAGGCCCTTTTGCGTTCCCGCCAGCGCCTCGTGCCGGCTCCAGTCGTCCGGCACGCTTTCGGCAAAGGCGATCATCTGCCGCACCGTCGCCAGCTTTCTCTCCAAAGCCGTTCTTTCGGCGTCCGGCAGTTGCGCCGCTGTCGCATCGAGCGCCGCGACAAAATGCTCGCCATTCTCGGCGAGAATCTCGACGCTGTTGGTCGCCAGCAGTTGGTTGTAGCCGAGCGCGGTGGTGATGGCGCGTCCGTTCTTGTTGTATTCGAGCCCGGCTTCGACGTCGTAGGTGCCGTTGCCGGTGGCCTCGAAACTGTAAATGCGCACCACCTGGTCCTTGGTCAGGCCGGCGGCCGCGGCGGCGGCCACATAGGCGCGCTTGAACTCGCCGTCGCTGCGCGGCAGGCGCGGCGCGAATTTGTATTCCTGCGCCGCGGCGGCGAGGAAATCGGCCACCACCGGGACATAGGGCGGCGGTTGCGGCGGCTCAGGCGGCTTCGACGGATCGCGCGGCTTCGGCGGGCCGGCGTAGACCGGCGGCTGGGTGAGCACGTAGTCGTCGAGCTCGATCGGCGCGCCGCTCGCGCGCTTGGCGCTGCGCTGCCGCCGCTTCGCGGCAATCGAGCCCCAATAGGTCCCGGCCGCGGCCAGATACGCGTCATGCGCCCGCCCATAGGCGGCGAGGTCGCGGCGGTATTGCGCCATGGCGTCCGCCGACGCTGGCGGCGCGGCCGACGGCGCGGCGCTTTGTGCAACGACGGCGGGCGGCACACCGAGCTGCGCCGCGCCCATCAGCGCACCGGCCAGCAGTGCGACGCCGCCGCGACGACACGACGCGATTCTCATGGCGCCACTGTAGCGCGGAACTGCCGCCCCGACGCAAACGAGGACGGCCTCGCGGCCGCCCTCGTCGGGTCTGCCGTCGTCGTGAAGCTATTTGTTGATCGTGCTCGCCGCGGCCTGACAGGTGGCCTCGTCCTGCGAGCCGGTGCCGCCGGAGCAGCCGATCGCGCCGATCAGCTTGCCGCCTTCGACCAGCGGAATGCCGCCGCGCGACGCGATGACGTCGTCGAGCGTCAGGATGTAGTTGAAGCCGAATTTCTGCACCGCGTCCTCGAACGCTCGCGTCGGCCGGCGATAGCGCGCCGCGACCCGCGCCTTGTGCTGGGAGATCGTCACCGAAGCGAGCTGCGCGCCGTCCATGCGGCCGAAGGCGACGAGATCGCCGTTGGGATCGACCACCGCGACGTTCATCGCCCAACTGCGCTTGGTGGCTTCATCGGTCGCCGCCTTGACCAGGGCTTGGGCGCGGTCATACGAGATCGCCGTGCCGTAGGGAATATTGAACGGCATCTTGTCGGGAATGGCGTTCAGATCGGGCGGCGCGGCTGCCGGCTGCTGCTGCGCCATCGCCGGCCCGACGGTGAGCAAGCCGGCGGCCAACGCCAATACGGTCATACTACACAACTTCATTGCATTTCCTCCCTCAAACGGCGGCGTCTTCTCGGCCGCTGGTCGCGATCTTAGACCAAAATAAGCGACGCGTACCAGCAAAGTTAAGGCTGCCCAAAAACAGTCTATCAACCATGGCGGCAAAGAAACGAAGTTGCTGGCGGCCGCGCTTGCTTGCGCATTGTCACGGCGCGCCAATCCGGCTTGGCCTTTATCGGCTGGACGCCATGACGCCGCGATCGCCGCAGCGGCGCTGCGGTCTGGCCGGCGCCCTTCCGGCAAAGCCTTGATGCGACATGAGAAAGCCGAGGGTGCCGGAGCCCTGGCGCGAGCGCGCCGGAAAAAAAACGAACGGCCCGGTCCCGAGGGAGAGGAACCGGGGCCGTTCTGATGCCGGAAGGCGCCCCATCGTACGCCCCACCCCGACACTGCCTCGATGATGCCGAACCGAAGTTGATCGATCGTTGACGGTCAAGGCGTCCGCGACAGTCCCTTTTCCGCAAGCTCATCGAGATATTCGCGCCAGTATTTTTCGCGATTTTGCCCGAGCTCGAACAGGTATTCCCAACTGAAGATTCCGGTCGCGTGCATGTCGTCGAAGGCGAGCCGCACCGCGTAGTTGCCGACCGGATGGACCTCGAGGATCTCCACGTTCTGTTTGCCGGACACGATGCGTCGCTCGCTCGGCGAGTGGCCCTGGACTTCGGCGCTCGGGCTGCGCACGCGCAAATATTCGGCGGCGAGATCGAAGCGCTCGCCACCGTCGAAGCTGACGGTGAGCGCCTTGCGGTCCTTGCGCAGGCGCAGTTCGGTCGGCCAGGGGCTTGCCATCGTCAATCAAGCGTAATGTGGCTGTCGGTGATGACTTTCTTCCATTTCTCGTATTCGGATTTGGTGAACGCCGCGCTGTCGGCCAGCGGCAGGCCGCGCGGGGTCAGGCCGAACTTGCCGAAGGCGGTCTTGAGGTCGTCGTTCTGCAGCGCCTTGGCGATGGCGGCGTTGAGCTTGGCGAGCACGTCGGGCGGCGTGCCGCCCGTTCCGTAAAGGCCGAGCCAGAGATCGACGTCGTAGCCGGGCAGACCTGCCTCGGCGATGGTCGGCAGGTCGGGATAGACCGGCGAGCGCACCGCGCCGGTCGTTGCCAGCGCGATGACGCGGCCGTCGTCGGTGAACGGCCGCGCGCCGGCGATGCTCGAGAACGATATCTGAATCTTGTTGCTCATCATGTCGGTATAGGAGGCGCCGATGCCCTTGTAGGGCACGTGCACGGCGTCGATGCCGGTGCGCGATTTCCACAATTCGGCGGCCAGATGCGGCGTGGTGCCGACGCCGGCCGAGGCGTAGTTGAGCTTGCCCGGATTGGCTTTGCCGTAGGCGACAAGCTCGGCGTAGGTCTTGATGCCGAGCTGCGGCGCGACCACCAGGACTTCCGGCGAGGAGCTGGTGATCGACAGCGGCACGATGTCCTTGAAGATGTCGTACGGCATCGTCTTCTGCAGGATCGGATTGATGACCACCGCAGGATCCATCACCGCCATGTTGTAGCCGTCCGGCGCCGCGTGGGCGACGTAGTCGACGCCGACGATGCCGCCGGCGCCGGGCTTGTTCTCCACCACCACGGTCTGGCCCAAAACCTCGCCGATGTGCTGGGCCAACTGACGGCCGGCAAAATCGGTGATGCCGCCCGGGCCATAGGGCACGATCAGGTGGACCGGCCGATCCGGAAAATTCTGCGCCAGCGCCGGCCAGGCGGCGACGAGCGCGAGCGCCGCACCGAACACGATGCGCGCGGCGGATGTCAGATGGTTCATGCGATTCTCCATGGGCGGATCAGTCTGCTCCGGCGGCAATTGCGGGTCAAAAGCCTCAAGGTCGCGCATTTTTGCCGATCAGCTCGACGAGCTTCGGCGGCGTGATCGGCATCTGCGTGATGTGCACGTCGAACGGCGACAGCGCATCCTCGATCGCCGAGATGATCGCGGCAGCGGCGGGAATGACGCCGACCTCGCCGACGCCTTTGACGCCGAGCGGATTATGCGGCGACGGCGATTCCTTGTAGAGCGTCTCCAGCGACGGCACTTCGGTTGCGGTCGGCAACAGATAATCGGCGAATGTCGTGGTGACCGGCTGGCCGGTCTGGTCGTAGCCCATCCATTCGAACACCGCGTTGCCGATGCCGTGGGCGATGCCGCCGTGCACCTGGCCCTCGACGATCAGCGGATTGACCCTGCGGCCGGCATCCTGCAGCGCGACGTAGCGCAGGATGGTGACGTCGCCGGTTTCGATATCGACCTCGACTTCGACGACGTGGCAGGCGTTGGAGTAGGCGAGCTGATCGACGCGGAAAGTGGCGTCGGCTTCGAGGCCCGGATCGATGTCCTTCGGAAAGGCGTAGCCCGGCGCGCCCTTGAGCACGCGGGCCAGCTCGCCGAGTTTCACGGCAAGCTGCGGCGCGCCGACGACGCGCACCGCGCCGTCGACGATCTCGAGGTCCTCCTCGGCCGCTTCGAGCATGTGACTTGCGAGCTTTTTCGCTTTCGCCGCGACCGCCTGCGATGCGATCTGCACCGACGAGCCCGCGGTGACCGTCTGCCGGCTGGCGAAGCCGCCGAGCCCGAGCGGCGCCGCCGCGGTATCGCCGGAAACCACGGTAACGTCTTCCGCCTTCACGCCGAACGCTTCGGCGCAAATCTGCGCGAGCGCGGTGGCGAGCCCCTGCCCCATCGCCGCGGCGCCGGTTGAGACGGTGATGCGCCCGGTCGGCGACACGCGTACGCCGCCGAATTCGAACGGGCCGCGGCCGGTGCCCTTGATGCCGTGCGCCAAGCCAATGCCGATGTAGCGGCCCTGCGCCCGCGCGGCGGCCTGGCGGCGCGGGAAATCGTCCCAGGCGGTGGCGCGCAAAATGTCGGCCTGGCAGCCCGGATAATCGCCGCTGTCGTATTGCACCTGCTCGCCGGAGCGCGCTTGCAGCGGCTTCAGATAGGGCATCTTCTCGGCCGGGATCAGATTGCGGCGGCGCAACTCGGCGCGCTCGACGCCGAGCGTGCGGGCGAGGCGGTCCATCAGCCGCTCCATGGCGAACGCGGCTTGCGGATAGCCGGCGCCGCGTACCGAAGAGACCGGCGCCTTGTTGGTGTGGGTCGCGACCACGTCGATCGCCAGCGCCGGCACCACGTAGGGGCCGGTCATGGTGGTCGCGGAATTGTACGGGATGTTCACGTCCTGCAGCGCATAGGCGCCGATGTCGTGGATGAGCCGGCCGCGCACGCCGCGGATGCGGCCTTCGGCATCGGCGGCAAGCGCGATGCCCCAATACTGATCGCGCTCCTGCGCCGCATTGGTGAAATGCTCGCGGCGATCCTCGATCCATTTCACCGAGCGGCGCAGCAAAGTCGCGGTGGCGACCACGGCGACGTCCTCGGGATAGACGCACAGTTTCGGGCCAAAGCCGCCACCGACATCCGGCGTCGCGACGCGCAGCCGGCTGTCGTCGAGCTCGATGTAATCGGCCAGCGCGTTGCGCAGGTCGTGCGCCTTTTGCGTCGACGCCCACACTTGCGTTTCGCGGTCGGCGATGTGGGCGAGAATGCCGCGGCCTTCCATGGAATGGGCGGCGCCGCGATGGATCCAGAGGTCTTCGTGCACCACATGAGCGGCCTTGGCGAAGGCGGCGTCGGCGTCGCCATAGGCGACCTTGTAGGCGATGACGTGGTTGGACGGCAGTTCGCGGCGCACCGGCGGCGTACGCTCGATCCGGCAATCGAGCGCCGCCGGCAACACCTCATAATCGACCGCGACCAGCGCCGCGGCGTCCTCGGCGGCATAGCGGTCGTTTGCCACCACGATGGCGACCGGCTCGCCGACGAACGACACTTCCCCGTCGGCCAGCGCGAACGGCCAGCTTTGGTCGAGCTTGGTGCCCGAATTCGAGGTGCGGTTCATGCGCCGCTGCCGCAGCACCGGCGCGAGATCGTCGAGGCAGAGCACGGCAATCACGCCCGGCATGGCGCGCGCCGCTGCGGCATCGATACCGCGGATCAGGGCGTGCGGATGCGGGCTGCGCACGAAGGCCGCGTGCAGCGCGCCGGGCGCCGGAATGTCGTCGACAAAGCGCGCGTTGCCGGTCAGCAGCGAAAAATCCTCCAGCCGCGGAACGCGCGCTCCGATCAGTTCGCTCACTGGCCCTCGCTGGAAATCGCTTTGGTGGCGCGGGCGATGACGTCCTTCGGCGTCGCATAAACCTCGGCCAGCATCTTATCGATCGCCGCCGCGTCGACCGGGCGCACATCGAAGCTGAGCTTCTTCGCCTCGGCCAGGAAGTCGGCGTCCTTCATGGTTGCGTCGAACGCCGCTAGCAACGCCGCCTTGCGCTCGGCCGGAATATCGGGCGGCGCCGCGAACGGCCGCGCCATCGCCTGGCTGACCAAAAGGAGCTTTATGATCTGGAGCTGCTCCGGCGTTTTGACCAAGTCGGTGGCGAGCGGCACCGCGGCAATCTCCGGCTCCTTCTGCAACGCCTCCTGCACGATGAAGTTCGCCGTGTGATTGCTCAGCCACTCCGGATGGCGCGTCTTGACGGTGCTCCAGGAGATGCCGCACAAGCCGTCGACCTCGCCGCGCTCCATCGCCAGCACCGTGTCGTTGGTGCCGGGATAGCCGGAGACCAGGCGGAGCTTGGCGCCGAACACGTTCTTGTACAGCAGCGCCCAGATGTCGGGATCGGAGCCGGCGCCCTCGCCGCCGAACGTCGACGGCTTATCGAGAAAGTCGTCCCAAGTCCTGATCGGCGAGGCGCTGCTGGTGACGCAGATGGTGTTGTCGTCGGTGACGCTGCCGAGCCAGGTGAATTTGCGGCTGTCGAACTCGGCCTTGTCGACCAGCGGCGAGATTCCCATGCTGCGCGAGAACGTGCCGAACACCGAGCCGTCCTTGGCCGCCACCGAATAGATGAAATTCGCCGCGCGCAGGCTGCCGGCGCCGGCCATCTGCTCGGGGATGATCGACGGATTGCCGGGAATGTGCTTGCCGATATAGCGGCCGAGCAGGCGCGCATAGGCGTCGTAGCCGCCGCCGACGCTGTAGCCGATCGCCAGCGTGACGTTGCGGTTCTTGTAAAAATCCTCGATGCCGGCGGCGACAGCGGGCCCGCCGAACGCCAGCAGCGCGGCGACGGCGCCGATGCTTTGCCGCAAGGTGATCGTCGATCGAGCCATGTTTCCCTCGCGCTCGCCGGCTGCCGGATGATCCTAATTTTTCCGGCCGCCGAACAGCGCGCGGAGCTGCTGCCAGATGACGCGGACGAGCAGCGAAAAGCCGGAGATTGGCTTTGCTGCGGGAAGCGGCGTATCGCGCAGCGGCGGCAGGTCGGCGCCCGGCCGCGGTCGCCGCGGCTCGTCGCGCAACGGCGCTGCGGTTTCCGCCGGCACGATCGGCGGCGACGCCACCGTTGGCCCGATGGCGGCCGGTCGCCGCTCGAGCTGGGCGCGCAGGTTGCCGGCGAACTGGCCGATGATCTGCGCGGCCGTGGCCTGGATCATGCCGACGCCGCGACCGTATTGCGCCACCGCGCCGGACAGCATCAGGTCGGTATGGATCAGGACGCGTGAGCCGATCTCGGCCGGCTCGATGCGAAACGTCGCGGTGGCATTGGCGGCGCCGCGGCCCTTGTCGTCGTTGCCTTGCGCCTTCACCCGCGCGCTATAATTCGTCTCGTCGATATCCTCGAGTTGCACGCGCCCGGCAAAAGCCAGCGCCACCGGACCGAGCCGCACCGAAATCTTGCCGCGAAAATTCCGCGCATCGACGACTTCGGTCAGCTCGGCGCCGGGCATGCAGGGCGCGATCCGGCGGATGTCCAGCAACACCGCCCAGGCCTGGGCCGGCGACAACGGCACTTCGAACGAGTTGTCGAATTCCATCTTATTGATCGTTGCCGGGCTTGACCCGGCAATCCATGAGGCGGTCCGGCAAACTGAAGCGCTGCATGGATGCGCGGGTCAAGCCCGCGCATGAGGCGCGGAGCGAGGTCATCGCCGACACCCGATCATCTGCGGCGACCCGATCTTCTGCCAAATCCAGCGGGCGCAGGCCAACAGGCGATCGTCGTCATAGCGCTGCCCGACCAACTGGATGCCGACCGGCAGATTATTGGGGCCGCGATGGGCCGGCAGCGTCATGCTCGGCGTATGCAGCGCCGTCCAGATCGCCTGCATGGTGCCGTCGCCGGTGAAGGCGAGACCCTTCGGCGCCTCGCCCTGCGCGCACGGCGCCAGCAGCACGTCGAGGCCCTCGAACACCGACGGCAGCAGCGCCCGGCATTGCTCGACCCGGCGCCAGCCGGCGATGTAATCGTGCCGCGTGGTGTTCTGGCCCTGCTCGATGTAGCGCACCATCTGCGGCGACAGCGCCGCACGATGATGGTCCCACTCGTAGGCCATGCAGGCGGCGCGCTCATAAAAGTTGATGGTCTCGCGCGCGATCCCGCGCAGCCCGGTGAACGGCTCGGGCAACCTCACGTCGCGCACATGAGCGCCGGCTTTGGCGAGCGCAGCGGCGGCGCCCTCCACGGCCGCTTTGGTCTCCGGCTGCGTCTCATCCCACATCTCGGTGCGG
>JASHQO010000356.1 GCA_030039105.1 Xanthobacteraceae bacterium | reverse complement strand
TACGATCTGCTCGGCGAGCTGATGCACAAATCGCGCAAGCTCGGCATCCGGCTCCTGGTCGGCACCGATACCGGCAACAATTCGTTCACCCGCCACGGCGAGCTGCACGCCAAGGAATTGGAAATCTTCGTGCGTCACGGCGGCTATTCGCCGATGGAGGCAATCGTCGCCGCGACCCGCGACAACGCCATGGCAATCGGCCTCGACGGCCAGGTCGGCCAGATTGCACCGGGCCAGTTGGCCGACGTCACGGTGTGGGACAAGGACCCGATCGCCGATATCGCCATCCTGCAAAATCCCAAGAACCTCGCCTGGGTGATCAAGGACGGCAAGATCGTCGACCTCGACTCGCGCGACGAAATGCTGACGTTCCAGCAGGCCGCGGAATAACCCTCAGCCATGAGGGACATCGCGCGGTTGAGTGTCGAGGTCGACGACGTGACGCCGCGCGTCGTCCGCGTGGTCGAAGTGCCGGCCGACATCCGCATCGACGACCTGCACTTCGTGCTGCAGATTGCCATCGGTTGGCAGAACGGTCACCCGTTCGAGTTTCGTGTCGGCGATGCGTTGTGGGGTCAGCCGGACCGCGATGCCGGAATCGAGCGCACCCCGGCCGAGCAGGCGACGCTCGCTGACATTCTGACCGTGGCCGACATCTTCAAATACGACTACGTGCTCGGCGAGGATTGGGAGCACACGGTCTCGTTGCTGGCGCGCGAACCGGCGCGGCCCGGCGTACGCTATCCGAACCTAGTCAGCGCCGAGGGCCGCTGCCCGCCCGCCGATATCGGCGGCCCGGTCGGATACGAAACTTATCTGCGCAGCATCGCCGATCCGAACAGCGTCAACCACCAGGACATGCTCGACTTCGACGCGCCGGATTTCGATCCGCATGTAGTGGACGCCGCGATGCTGCGCCAAAATCTCGCGGAGCTTACCAAGTACATTGGACGAAAGCCCTTGACCCGTCATCCTGAGGTGCGAGCGCAGCGAGCCTCGAAGGATGCGGCCGAGGCACCGGGGCCGCCGCCCTTCGAGGGCCGCTGCGCGGCCACCTCACGGTGACGGGAAACAGCATGCAGTTCGGCGTTCAGTTCTTTCCCAATTTCCGGCCGAGCGACAAGAGCGCGGCGGAGTATTTCGCGCAAAGCCTCGCCATCGCCGAAGAGGCGGAGACGCTCGGCTATACCCATGTCCGTTCGGTCGAGCATTATTTCGAGCGCTACGGCGGCTTCAGCCCGAATCCGATCGTGTTCCTTTCGGCGGTCGCGGCGCGGACCAGAAAACTGCGGTTGATCACCGGCGCGGTGGTGCCGGCCTTCAACAATCCGCTGAAGCTCGCCGGCGAGATCGCCATGCTCGACGCCATTTCCGGCGGCCGCTTCGACGTCGGCTTTGCCCGCGCCTTCCTGCCGCACGAATTCCGCCGCTTCCACGTCTCGCCGGATACATCGGTAGCGCGTTTCCGCGAAGGGCTGGAACAGATCGAATTGCTGCTGACCCAGGAGAACGTCAGCCACAAGGGCGAGTTTCATACGCTGACCGACGTCACCTCGCTGCCGCGGCCGACGCAAAAGCCGCGGCCGAAATTTTATATCGCCTCGACCCGCACCGCGGATTCGTTCGAGTTCGCCGGCCGTGCCGGCCATGCGCTGATGTCGATCCCGGTCGGCCCGCTCAAGGAGCTGCTGCCGCTCTATCGCCAGGCGTGGCGCGACGCCGGCCATCCTGGCGACGGCGAGGTGATGATCGCGTTCCACATGTTCTGCCACGAGGACGCCAAGCTCGCCCGCGAAATCCCACGCCGCCAGTTCGAGGATTATTTCGTCGCGCTCTACGAATCCGCCGGTGAATGGACACGGGGCACGTCGTCGAAGGATTATAAGGGCTATGACGTCTCGATCAGCCGCATGAAGAACGCCAACCTGGAAAGCCAGATCGAGTCCGGCGGGGCCTGGGTCGGCACCCCGGACGAGATCAAGAACATCATCCGCCACTGCCAAGACACCTACGGCAAGTTCGAGCACGCTTCGTTGCAGATCAATTTCGGCACGCTCGATTTCGCCGAGGCACAGAGGTCGATGCGGCTGTTCGCGCGCGAGGTGATCCCGGCGTTTTCTTGACTATCATGCCTGCGAAGGCAGCCATCCAGGAGCCGCTGAACTCACGCGACTGCACGCAGTTGTCGGCGATTACTGGATCATCCGCCTACGCGGATGATGACGTTCATTTAAGCCCAAACAGCGCCTGCGCATTGCGATAGAAAATCTTCTCCTTCACCGCCGCCGCGACATCGAGCGAATCGACCGCCGCCAGGCAGTCGCGGATATAGGCGCGGCCGCGTTCGGGGCCGAACGGCGCATCCGAGGCGAACAGCACGTGATCGGCACCGTAGAATTCCAGGCCGCATTTCAAGCCGATGGTGCCGCCGCACAGCGCGGTGTCGCCATAAAAATCCTTGAAGCAGTCGAGCAGCGGCTTGCCGAGGCTCGGCAGCACGTTGCTGTAATCCTCGTCGGAGGTTCGGCTGCCCAACGTCGCCCAACCGGTCTCGATGCGCAGGTCGAAGAACGGAATCATGGCGCCGAGGTGATGGGCCAGCACCTTCAGCCCGGGTAGCCGCGTCATGACGCCGGAGAAAATGAGCCGCGCCATGGTGGCGCTGGTCTCATAGGGCCAGCCGAAGATGGTCCAGATTTCATAGCGCGAGCGCTTCTCCGCGGCGAAGTCGGGGAACGCCGCGGTGCGCGCCGGATGCAGCAAGATCGGCTTGCCGGTCTTGGCCGCGATCTCGAAGATCGGAAAGAACCGCGGCTCATCGAGGCACAGCCCGTCGACATTGGTATGCAACTGCAGGCCGTTGGCGTTGCCGTGGACCAGGATGCGCTCGGCTTCCTTGGCGGCCTCCTCCGGCGCGCTCATCGGCAGGCCGCCGACATAGCCGCAAAAGCGGTCCGGATATTTGGCGCACAGCTCGGCCAAGCCGTCATTGGCGACGCGGGCGAAGTCCGGCGCCTGGCCGGGCCCGACCATGCCCTCGATCGGCGGCAGGCCGAGCGATAGCACTTGCGAATAATTCGCAAAGCCGTCCATGATGCGAAACCGCGCGTCGAGATCGTAGATCGTCTGCACGCCCTGGATGCGCTTGCCGATGTCGCGCGTACCGCCGGTGGTCGCCGACAGCCTGGTGAAAATGCCTTGCGG
This sequence comes from Xanthobacteraceae bacterium, assembly GCA_030039105.1. Lineage (GTDB taxonomy): Bacteria > Pseudomonadota > Alphaproteobacteria > Rhizobiales > Xanthobacteraceae > BOG-931. The sequence continues at coordinate 2,158 of JASHQO010000356.1, read as the reverse complement.
GAAGAAATGACAGAACGCATCGATATGGCGCATCGCTCGACGTCCTCGGCTGTTACTGCAGGCGCGATCATTGTCCGCCGCGGGTGATTGTCAAATGGCCGGACCGTTGACAGGTATTCGCGTTTTGGACTTGACGTCGGTCGTCGCCGGCCCCCTGGCGACGCAGATGCTCGGCGACATGGGCGCCGACGTCATCAAGATCGAGGCGCCCGAGGGCGACGCGCCGCGCCACACCGGCCCGGCGCGCTCACCCAACATGGCGGCGCTCTACATGGGGCTCAACCGCAGCAAGCGCTCGCTGGTGCTCGACCTGAAAAAGCCCGCCGCTGCAGACGCGCTGTGGCGGCTGATCGACGGCGCCGACGTGTTCGTGCACTCGATGCGGCCACAGAAGATCGACAGACTCGGCTTCGCCCACCAGCCGGTGTGCGAGCGCAATCCGCGCCTCGTCTATGCGGCGCTGCACGGCTACCGCGACGGCGGCCCGTACAGCGGCCAGCCGGCCTATGATGACGTCATCCAGGGCCAATCCGGCATCGCGGCGCTGATGTCGGTCGGCGGCGAGCCGCGCTATGCGCCGACCATTCTGGCCGACAAGATCTCGGCGCTGGCGATCAGCAACGCCATTTCGGCAGCCTTGTTCGCGCGCGAGAAAACCGGCTGCGGCCAGTTCGTCGAAATCCCGATGTTCGAGCAGTTGGTCTGGTTCGTGCTCGCCGAGCATCTGTTCGGCCACAACTTCGTGCCGCCGCTGGGCGCGCTCGGCTACACTCGCGTCACCGGCGCCTGGCGCCGGCCGTACAAGACCAAGGACGGCTATCTGTGCATGATGGCCTATACCGAGCGGCATTGGCGCAAATTCTGGCCGGCGGTCGGCCGGCCGGAGCTGTGCGACGACCCGCGTTTCAACAGCATCGCCGCGCGCAGCCACAACGTGGTGGCGCTCTACGAGCTCGCCGGATCGTGCCTTGCCGAAAAGACCACCGACGAATGGATCGCGCTGCTGCGCGGCCTCGAAATCCCATGCGCGCGCATGGCGAGCCTCGACGATCTCCTCAGCGATCCGCAGCTCGCGGCCTCAGGCTTCTTCAAGCACGCCCGCCATCCAACCGAGGGCGAGATTCTTTATACCGACCTGCCGGTTCGCTTCAGCGCGACCAAGCCATTGGCCGAGCGCCTGCAACCGCGTCTCGGTGAGCACAGCTTCGAGGTGTTGCGCGAGGCCGGCTTGAGCGAGAGCGAGATCAAGGCGCTCGCCGCGTCGGGCGCGACGGTCGATGCTGCCGCCAAAGTCCAAGCGGCGGAGTGAGTTTTCCCTACGACTCCAGCACGCTGGGTGCGTAAAGCTCGTCGACCTCGATCAGCCGCGGCGTCAGCCCCTGCTCGAGCGAATATTGGGCGATCGTCTCGATCACCTTGCGGTTGGCCTTGACGCCGTGATGCAGCAGCGGCGTCTTGGCGTCGCCTGTGAGCAGGCCCGCGGCGAGATGATATTCGACGTGCTCGACGCGCTGCGCGTTGGCGATCTCGTTGGCCTTGTTGAAGGCTTTGAGCAGATTAATCGCCACCCACGGCTCCTTCTCATAGATGTCGCGCCGCACTACTGCCTGATGATTGATCGGATAAATCCCGTTCTTGCGGTAGTAGCGGATGCCTTCCGCGACCGGATCGGGAAACAGATATTTGAAGTCTGGATGGCTCGCGAGATCGACGCGGCTGCGATCCACCAGGTTGCGGCCCGATAGATAGTGAATCGTGGCGTCGAGCTCGCCCGCCAGCATCATCGAGCCGAGGCTCTTGTCGGCCGGCACCTGATGCACGGTGACGCCGGCCGGCGGCTTGAAGCCGGTGGCGCCGCCGTGACTCTTCTCCGGCGTGCGCTCCATCCAGAATTCCATGTTTTTCGCGTGCACGCCGAACTCGTGCTGCAGCACGCCCCGGGTCCACAGCGCCGCGGTCTGCTGGTATTCCGGCACGCCGACGCGCTTGCCCTTCAGGTCGGCAGGCTGTGCAATTCCGGACTCGCGGCTGACCAGAATCGTGGTGTGAAAGAACCGCCGCGTGGTGAAGATCGGCAAACCCAGGAAGCGGGTATCGCCCTGCCCGGTCACGATCATGAACGACGAGCACGACATTTCCGACACCGCGAATTCGGCGA
>JASHQO010000355.1 GCA_030039105.1 Xanthobacteraceae bacterium | reverse complement strand
CGTCGATTTCGACGATATTGCCTTTTCGCAATGAGCTGGCGATGACTTTCACGGCTTCCTCTGAATTGGCGTGCGGATTCGGGCCGCACCATACTGATCCTGGGGGCAACCGCTAGCTATTTTCTCAGGTCCTCGCGGACAAGGTTATGGCCGAAAAGACCCCCGGTTCCTCGCCCTTTTGGGCTCCCCACGTCCATGCCGACCGGCGCCCGGCGCTGCTGGCCCGGGGGCGGATCGTCGCGGCGTTGCGGGCATGGTTTGCGGCCCAAGATTTCGTCGAGGCCGAGACCGGGGTGTTGCAGGCGTCGCCCGGCAACGAAACCCACCTGCATGCTTTTGCCACCACGCTCCTAGGCCCGGACGACGCGCGGTCGCCGCTTTATTTACGCACCTCGCCGGAGTTCGCCTGCAAGAAGCTTTTGGCCGCCGGCGAGCGGCGCATCGTCGAATTCGCAAAAGTGTTCCGCAACCGCGAGCGCGGCGCGCTGCACGCGCCGGAATTCACCATGCTCGAATGGTATCGCGCCGGCGAGCCCTATGCGGCGCTGATGGCCGACTGCGCCGCGATCCTGGCGCAAGCGGCGGAGGCGGCCGGCACGAAGACGTTCCACTTTCGCGGCCGCGAGGCCGACCCATTCGCCGCGCCGGAGCGGCTGACCGTGGCGGAAGCTTTCGCCAAATTCGCCGGCGTCGATTTATTGGCGACGTTGCCCGGCGGCAAACCCGATCGCGCGCTGCTGGCGCGTGCAGCGCAGGCTGCCGGCATCCGCATCGCCGAGGACGACACCTGGGGCGACATGTTCAGCCGCGTATTGGTCGAGCGCATCGAGCAAAATCTCGGCATCGGTCGCGCCACCATTCTCGACCAATACCCCGCCGAGCAGGCGGCGCTGGCGCGCGCGTCGGCGAAGGACCCGCGCGTCGCCGAACGCTTCGAGCTTTATGTCTGCGGCGTCGAGATCGCCAACGGCTTTGCCGAGCTCACCGACGCCGGCGAGCAACGCCGGCGCCTGGAGAACGAAATGACCGAGAAGGCGCGCCGCTACGGCGAGCGCTATCCGCTCGACGAAGATTTTTTGGCGGCGCTGGCAACGATGCCGGAAGCGAGCGGCATTGCGCTCGGGCTGGATCGGCTGGTCATGCTGGCGACCGGCGCCGCGCGCATCGACCAGGTGCAGTGGACGCCGATCGCGTAGATGCCGTAGCCCGGGTGAGCGACAGCGATACCCGGGGACGGCTTGGACGCGCAATCGTCGGTCCCGGATGTCGCTTCGCTCATCCGGGCTACATATTACTTGCTGACCATGACGTTGAGGATCGCCGTGGTGCCGTCCTGCACTTTCTTCAGCGCCGTCTGCAGCGCGCCTTTGAGTTTTTCCGGCTGCTCGACCTTTTCGCCGTGCAGGCCGAAATGGACGCCGAGGCCGTCGTAATCGAAGCCGTTGAGCCGTGAGCCCAAATGCATCTTGGCGTTCTCGGCGGCGCCGTCGGGATAGTGATGCACGTGGCCCTTTTGCATGGCCATGTAGCCTTTGTTGTTGAACACCACGATCAGGATCGGCAGGTCGTGCTGCTTCGAGGCGCCGAGCGCCTGGATCGCCGGGTTGTACAGGAAGCCGCCGTCGCCGATGAGCAGCGCCACCGGGCGTTTCTTGGCGGCAAGCTTGACGCCGAGCGCGGTGCCGAGCCCTTGGCCGAGGCCGCCAAAACCGCGGAAGAAGCTTTGCGGCGTGGTGAAGGGCAGGTGCTGGCGCAGGGTCGGCCCGTGCAGGATGGTCTCGTCGACGTAGATGGTGTCCTTCGGCATCACTTCGGCCAGCGTGCCGATCAGCGCCAGCGGATCGATCCCGTTGCCGTTGGCTTTGGCTCTTTCGGCTTTCAGGCCGGCGACGAAGCTGTCGTGCTGCTTGGTCCAGTGCTCGCGCCGCGTCTTCACCGCATCGGCGTCGACCTTGGCGCCGCGCGCGGCCTTCGCCAGCGCTTGCAGCGCCGCGGCGATGTCGCCTTCGAGATAGGCGTCGGCGTGCAGGTTCTGATAGATCATGTGGCCTTTGAACTGGTTCTCGTTGATCGAGACGATCTTGCCCTTGGTCGGCTTGGTGTGCGGCGGATACCAGGGCGCGCGGCCGCCGACGAGCAGGACGAGGTCGGCGTCCTCGAGATGCTGGTAAGCGGCGACGCCGAGATAGAGCGGGTGGTCGGTCGGGAAATTGGCGAAGTTGGCGACGCGGCCCCACATCACCGGGATCGCCAGCAGATCGGCGAGCTCGACCAGCGCCTTGAAGGCGGCAGGGTCGCGGCCGGATTGCTCGGCGACGATCACCGGATTCTTTGCCGCGAGCAGCAGGCTCGCGACTTTCTCCACTTCGCTCGCATGCGGCTCGAGACGCGGCGCGAACGGCACGTCGCGGTCGTTGTCCGGCGGCGTCCAGTCGTGCAGCATGTGCTCGAGCGCGACGTTGAGATAGATCGGGCCGCGCGGCGTGCGCTGCGCCATCTCGCCGGCGCGGATCACTTGCTCGTACAGCGTGAACGGGCTGGTCACCGGCCGCGCGATCTTGGTGATGTTCTCGACGAAGCGCTCGATGCCGCCGACGCTCAAGCCGCCGTACCATTGCTGCTCGATCGGCAGCGACGGATCTTCGCCGACCGTGGTCGATTCGCCCGACATGACGATCATCGGCACTTCGGACTGCAGCGCGCCGTGCACGCCCATGGAGCCTTGCAGCAGGCCGACGCCGGCGTGGACCAGCACGGCCTGCGGCCGGCCGGTCATCAGCGTGTAGCCGGTCGCCATGTTGACGGCGAGCGTCTCGTGCCAGCAATCGATGTAGGTCGGGCCGGCGCGGTTGCCGGTCTTCTGCCGCACCAGCGCCTCCCAGACCGGCGACCATTCCGATCCCGGCGACGACAAAATGTAGTCGATCTTGAGCTTGCGGAACGCCTCCAGGATCGCTTCCCCGCCATCCATGTAGTTCTTCATTTTACCGTCCTCACGGTTAGCTTTCGTGCGCCCAGCGAACACGGAACCGGCGCCCGCTGCAACATTGCCGCTGCCCGCATGCCATGCCTTGCTTGCAGGGCACCGCATCAAGCATAAGGGGCGCGATCCCTTCAAGCGAGGCTATTCATGAGCGCCGCCGTCCCAAACATCTTGCGCACGGCTTCGGACATCGTCGATGCGGGGCTCGCGCCGCGCGAGCGGCTCAAGACCCTGGAACAGGTCGCGGCGCGCTACGCGGTGGCGATCACGCCGGCGGTTGCCGACCTGATCGATCCGTCAGATCCGCACGATCCGATCGCGCGGCAGTTCGTGCCCGATGGGCGCGAGCTGCAGACCAAGCCCGAGGAAAGCCGCGATCCGATCGGCGATGACGCGCACAGCCCGGTGGCGGGCGTGGTGCACCGCTACCCGGACCGGGTGCTGCTCAAGCTCGTCAATGCATGCGCGGTCTACTGCCGGTTCTGCTTCCGGCGCGAGATGGTCGGGCCGGGACGGGGAGGGCTTGCGCCCGCGGCGCTCGACCGGGCGCTGGCCTATATCGGTGCGCATCCGGATATCTGGGAAGTCATCTTGACCGGCGGCGATCCGCTGGTGCTCTCGGCGCGCCGCTTGCGCGAGGTGGTGCGGCGGCTCGCGGCGATCGAGCACGTCAAGGTGATCCGCGTCCACAGCCGCGTGCCGGTCGCGGCGCCCGAGCGCGTGACGGCCGCGCTGGTTCGCGCGCTGCGCAGCGACAAGGCGACGTTCGTGGTCTTGCACGCCAATCACCCGCGCGAATTGACCGCGGACGTTCGCGCCGCCTGCGCGCGCTTGATCGACGCCGGCATTCCGATGCTGTCGCAGTCGGTGCTGCTGCGCGGCGTCAACGACAATCGCGAAACACTGAGCGCCCTGTTGCGGGCGCTGGTCGAGTGCCGGATCAAACCGTACTACTTGCACCACGCCGATCTGGCGCCCGGTACCGCGCATTTGCGCACCACCATCGCCGAAGGCCAGGCGTTGATGCGCGCGCTGCACGGCCGCACCTCGGGCCTCTGCCTGCCGACGTACGTGCTCGACATTCCGGGCGGCTACGGCAAATCGCCGATCGGGCCAAATTATCTGAGCGTGGACGGCGCCACGGTCGAGGATTTCAACGGCCGGCGTCACGCCTACGCGGCGGCGGACTCCAGCGGAGCGAACACGACCGCGGTCTCGAACTCATAGCCGCAGGCCTCGCACGACCAGGTGTGCCGCACGCAGTGCTCGCTCAGGTATTCCGACCAAGTCGGCGCCAGCAACCAAGCCCGGCACTGCGGGCAGTTGTTCTTGTCGTAAGTGACTAGCCGCGTGCGGGCCGTGGCCTCAACGTGGAGAGTCATGATTCCTGCTCCCTGGATCACTCCCCCGTTCCCGATGCCACTCCTAACTGCACTCTGTGGCAACCGCATGACGTGATCGTCATCGTGGCCACCATTTGGCAAATGGCTGCGGCGTAAATTGTCGATGATTTGCTGCGATTTCCCGCGGCGTTCCGGTACAGTCAAGGCAACGTGGACTCGAATTAAATCAGCCGGCGACCGGCGCTCAATTTGCACGCGCCTCGCCCGGTTCCCAGGGGCATCGTGGAACGTTTGCCGTTCGCGTGGCGTTGGCACCGATAACAGCGGGGCGCGGCTCCGGAGCGGGTCATGAACATACCGACAAGGCGCATGGGGCGCATGGGGCGGGTAGGGCGACGGACGGCACAAGCCGCATTTTTGCTGGGCGCATGGGTCGCCTGCATCGGAGCGTGCCGGGCATCCGATCATGTCTTCGCGGCGAGCCCGGCATTCCGCGTCGCCCAGACTACGGTGCCGCAAGGGCCCGAAACGCCGGTGTCACCGGCCAATCCGAGTGCGTTCCCCGGCACGACGGCGCCCGGCACGAACGGGGTCAACGGCACCAATCCGGTCACCGGCGCACCTTGCGTCGGCACCGGCGCGTCGTCGCTCAACGGCGCGACGCCCGGAGCTACGCCGCCGCCGCAGAACGGCGTTTTCGGCCAGAACAGCGCCAATCCGGGAGCGTGCTGAGCCGTTCGCGGCGGTCAGCGCCGCACCGTCTCGGTCGGGGTTGCGAATTTGGGATTCGCTCCACTAGAATGGGTTCCTTGCAGCATAATTTGGGGCTCCGTCCATGTGGCGATTTACATTGGTTCTGAACGGCCTTGTGGCCGCTATGGTGTGCGGCGTCGTGTCGGTGGCTGGTGCGGCGGACCTCACGGCTCCGGAACCGCATCCCTACGTTCAGGCGCCGGAACCTCCCGGCTACCCAGCGGGTCCATATTGGGTGTGGCGAAGCTCGGCGTGGGACCCGGAATACAACAACGAGCTTGGTCACTGGCGCGGCTTGCCGCCGCCTCCGCCGCCACCTCCGGCCGATCAATGGTCGGGTTTCCTGGCTCCGAGCGACCTCTGGCGATACTAGCCCGACAGAGTTGCATATCGCTCCAATCCAGGCGCGTTGCGCCGTTCGCGCCCGTCAGCGCCGCGGCGTGACGAAGGCTTGATGGCTGCCTCTGCCTAAGATCGCCGTATCCCAAGGATCGGCACCGACAAACCGCGGCCGCAGCGGATGCGCGATTTGGCGAATTGCGCGTTGCGCGGCGTCCAAGGGCGATCCAGGCATCTGCCGGACTCCACCATATTCGTCCACGCGCCTGTGGGCGGAGGCGAAGCGCATCGTGGCGGAGCAACGGGTCCGAATTGCTCGGCTCAAGTGCAAGGCTCAAGTGCAAGGCTCAAGTGCAAGGATCAAGGACGCTACGGATCGAGAAGAAACGCTGCTTATGTTTGGCAGCACGCTGGCAGCGCATAAGAAAAAACCGAGCAAAGAGGCGAGCCAGGCAGAGGGAACGAGCTGGCGGACACAAGGTTACAATGCTGGGGCCAAAGAGGAGGAGTACGACAGTGAAGCTGACCCTTCTGGCGCTATTGGCGATGGCGGCCTTGATGTCCACTGCGAGCGCAAGGTCCGAGGCTAGATCT
>JASHQO010000354.1 GCA_030039105.1 Xanthobacteraceae bacterium | reverse complement strand
CGAGCTTGCGCATCTCGACCTGGGTGAGGTCGCGCGGCAAGCGGCGCGCCTTGGCGTCGAGCCCGACATTGCGCAAAAGATCGACACAGCGCGCCTCGATGTTCCGCGCCCCGTGATGCTTCTGGCGCGCCGCGACGGTGTAGAGCAGCGGGATACGGATATTGTCGATCAGGTCGAGGCTGACGAACGGCCGCGGTAGCTGGAAGCTCCGCGCCAGGCCGAGATGAGTGCGCTGGTGCGCGGCAAGCCCGTCGACGACGCGGCCGTCGAAGCGCACCGAGCCTTGCTCGTTGTGCAGCGTGCCGCAGATGCAGTTGACCAGCGTGCTCTTGCCGGAGCCGTTCGGCCCGATCAGGCCGAGCCGCTCGCCGGCGGCCACGGTAAGCGAGATATTCTCCAGCGCGACGAAGCCGCCGAAGCGTTTGCCCAGGTCCTCGACCTCGAGAAGGCCGGTCATGGCACGGCTTCCGGAGAATCGGCTTCGACGCGGCGACGGCCGACGAAGTCGCCGGGCTTGTGCTGCCAATAGTGGTGAACGAGCCCGATGATGCCGTTCGGCGCAACGATGACGAAGACGACGAGAATGACGCCGACCAGAAGCAGATTGACCGCGGACGAGATGGTGACGGTGGCGATCTGCTGCAGCGAGCCGAGCAGGATGGTGCCGATCAGCGGGCCAACCCAGCTCGTGGTGCCGCCGATCAGCGGCATGGCGATCGAGTTGACGGCATAGTCCAGGCCAAACGTCGAGGCCGGTTGCAGATAGCCGATGTAGTAGGGGAACGGCGCGCCGGCCATGCCCATCAGCGCGCCGGAAATCGTGGTGGCGACCAGCTTCAACCGCAAGGTCGGCACGCCGGAGGCTTCCGCCGCCATTTCGTCGTCGCGGATCGTGGCAAAGCCGTAGCCGAGCCGCGAGCGCTCGATCAGCCGGGCGATCACGAGCGCTGCCACAGCGAGCAGCAGCATGACCAGGAACAGATAGTGGATATAGGGCCCGATCAGCGGCACCGTCTCGGACCGCAGGATATAGGCACCGCGCGAGCCGCCGACAAAATCCCAGTTGACCACCAGCGTCTGCAGCACCACGGCGAGCGCGAGCGTCGCGATCGCGAAAAACGCGCCGCGCAGCCGTAACGTCAGGTAACCCATGCCGAGGCCGACGACGCCGGAAATCACGCCACCGACCAGCATCAGCGCCGGCATCGGAACGACGTCGGGCAGGTCGTTGTTGCCGATCAGCTTGTAGACCGCCACCGTCGAATAGGCGCCGAGCGCAAAGAAGGCGGCAGACCCGAAATTCACGTAGCCGCAATAGCCGCCCAGGATGTTCCAGGCGGTCGAAAGCACGACGTATTGCAGGATCACGTAGCCGGCGAAGAACGCGTAATCGTTGCCGACGGCGACAGCGGCGAAGAAGACCACGGCGGCGACCGCGAGGCAGATGACGAGGAAGAACGGCGTGCGCACGGTCACCGTCCCAGCAGGCCGGCCGGCCGCACCGCCAGCGTCAACAACAGAAAGCCAAACGACACCGCCGGCGCCCACGACGGGCCATAGAACGTCGAGGTCAGGCTCTCGACGATGCCAATCAGCATTGCGGCGATCACCACGCCCGGCAGGCTGCCCATGCCGCCGAGCACGCAGATGGCGAAGACGCGGCCGATATAGTCGCGGCCGACGGAAGGCTCGACCGGCTGAATGATGATGAGGAAGGCGCCGGCCAGCGATGCGGTGGCGATCGAGATGCCGAATGCGATGCGCTTGATGCGGACCGGGTCAACCGCCATCAGGCGCAGCGCCAGCGCATCCTGCGACACCGCCATGATGGCGCGGCCGATGAAGCTTCTGGTGAGCAAGAGCTGCAGGCAGCCGATCAGCAACAGCGACACGACACACGGTATCAGGATGCGCAGCGGCGCGTCGATCGTGCCGAAGTGCCAGGTCGGGCCGATATAGGGCGCCTCGACATAGCGGTAGTCGACGCCGAAATAGAGCACCAGGGACACTTCGGTGATGAAGAGCAAGCCGAAGAAGAAGGCGAGCCCGCGCATCGATTCCTGGCCGCGCCTTTCGAACGACAGGTAATAGACCTGGTAGATGAGGGCGCCGAGCACAAAGAACGCCGGCGTCACGATGATCGAGGTGAGAATCGGATCGATGCCCAGCGTCGAATTGACGATATAGGCGACGTAGGAGCCGAGGATGATGAAAGCCGGGTGTGCGATATTGACGATGTCGAGGATGCCGAACGACAACGAGATCCCGACGGTGACCGCGGCGTAGAAGCCGCCGATCAGGATGCCGGAGATCACGGCATTGACGAGAAGATCGAAGGAAAAAATCATTTACTCAGCCACTCAACCCCACATGAGTGGGCAGGAGGTGCCCCCGGCTCGTTCTTAGGTTCTTGGAACCTCTCCCTCCATGCAGGGAGAAGCCGTTTCTTGTAAAGCGTCTTTACGCCGCGGCGCGGACCGTGTCGGGAATGGCGAGCGGCTTGTTGGCGCTGTTGAGGAACTCGATGGTCATGAAGACCATCTCCTTGTCGCCGAGATTTTCCAGGTCGTGGACCTTGTGCTGGCCCGGCCCGTAGGTTTCGTGGCGGGTCTCGCCCGGCTGGTAGGTGTATTCGACCGTGGTGCCGTCATGGATGTGCTGGCGGCCGCGCCCGCCGGAGACCGAAGTCCAGAAATAGTCGAGAACGTGGCGGTGGAAGCCGATCCGCTCGCCCGGCGCCAGGCGGATGATCCAGACCCGCACGCGGTCGGTCTCGGAAAGCAGCGTCGAACCGACGCAGCCGTTATTGGTCTGCTTCTCGCGCTCGAATTCGGCGGCGATCGCAGCCGGCCATGCCGAAGTGTCGGCGCGGTCGGTCTTTTTATCGAGCATGGTCAGGGCCATAGTGTTCCTCCGCAGGATTCTTATCACACTATAGAAAACCTTTCCGGCCGGGGAAATAGCGGGATTTCACATGGCGAGGCAGCGCCGCGCGGTGGTGATCGGCGGCTCGATGAGCGGGCTTCTGGCCGGTATCATGCTCGCCCGGCGCGGCTGGGCCGTCGATATCTACGAGCGCGTGGCGAGCGAGCTTGCCGGCCGCGGCGCCGGCATCGTGGCGCAGGCCGAGCTCATCGCCCGGCTCAATGCACTCAAGCTCGACACCCGAGATCTCGGCGTGGCCATGACGACGCGGCAAATCCTCGACCGTGACGGTCATGCCGCCGCGACCATCGCATGCCCGCAGGTGCTGACCTCCTGGGAGCGGGTCTATCGGGTGCTGCGCGATGCGTTCCCGGCGGCACGATATCACCGCGGCGCCAGCCTGACCGGCTTCGCGCAAAGCGCGAAAGGGGTCGCTGCGCAGTTCAGCGACGGCGATACGGTCGAGGCCGATGTGCTGATCGGCGCCGACGGCCTGCGCTCGACGGTGCGGCAACAGTGTCTGCCCGACGTTGCGCCGCTCTATGCCGGCTATGTGGCGTGGCGCGCGCTGTTGCCCGAGCGGGCGATCCCATCGGAACTGTTCGAGCTGATGACGTTCTGCCTGCCGCCCGGCGAGCAGTGCCTCGGCTATCCGGTAGCCGGACCCGACAACGATTTGAGGCCCGGCCAGCGCCGTTACAACGTGGTGTGGTATCGGCCGGCCGACGAAGCCGCCGAGCTGCCGTGGCTGCTCACCGACGAAAGCGGCGTCACCCACTCGATCTCGATACCGCCGCCGCTGATCCGCCGCGACGCCACCGCGGCGATGCGGGCCGCCGCCGAGCGGCTCCTGGCGCCGCAGTTCCGCGCCATCGTCCGCCTGATCGACGAGCCGATTCTGCAGCCGATCTACGATCTCGAAAGTCCCCGGCTTGCCTTCGGCCGGGTCGCGATCATCGGCGACGCCGCCTTCGTGGCGCGGCCCCATGTCGCAGCCGGGGTCTCCAAGGCCGCCGACGATGCCGCGGCGCTCGCCGAAGCGCTCGATGGCGACGACGTCGACGCCGCGCTGCGGCGCTTCGAAGCGGCTCGTCTGCCGGACAATAAGAAGATCATCGAGCGTGCTCGCCACCTCGGCGCCTATCTGCAGGCGACGCAGACGGCGGAGGAGCGCGCTCGCTCCGAGCGCCACGGCATTCCCGAAGCGGTATTGGCCGAAACCGCGGTGCTGGATTTTTTGTACGGCTGAAACGTCGTTCAGACGAGCTTGGCGTCCAGCGTGATCGCGGCGTTGAGAACCTTCGACACCGGGCAGTTCTTCTCGGCGTCACTGGCGAGACGATTGAAGGTGGCCTCATCGAGGTTCGGTACGGCGGCGCGCAGCGTCAGCGCCGAGCTTTTGATGCGAAAGCCCTGGCCCTCCGGTTCCAGAGATACAGCAGCCTCGGTAGTGAGCTCAGTCGGGGTGAAGCCGGCGCCCTGCAATTGGAAAGCCAGCGCCATCGTGAAGCAACCGGCATGGGCAGCCGCGATCAGCTCCTCGGGATTGGTCCCTTTCTCGGTTTCGAACCGCGTTCTGAAGGAATAGGGCGTGTTGGCCAGGACGCCGGAATCGGTGGTGAGCATGCCGTTGCCGGCACGGCCGGTACCGTGCCAGACCGCTTTTGCCTTGCGAATCATGAGACTCTCCTTTGAAAAATTGCCACTACGCTTGCGACGTGACTGTCGATTTAATTACCCATAACGGCCGCTGCGAGGGTTTAAGCGTCGCCGGAGAAATTCTGCGGTACACGCGAGTGCGCCACCTTGGCGCGGCGGATCGTCTCCGGCGTGTTGCGGCTGCGGCCGACAAAGCGCGGCATGCCGCCCGTGATCGCCGCGCCGACGCCCATGATGTCGCCGTTGCTCAATGCCGACAGCGCGTCGTTCTGCGAGCCGCCGAGGCAGCCGTCGACCAGCACGATGTCGGCGTCGCGGCCGACGGCGATGACGCCGCTGTTGAGTCGATAGACTTTGGCATTGTTGCCGGTCGCCATGGCAACCGCGATTTCCGGCGGCACGCCGGCGAGCGAAGCAAGATGACTCATCGTGTAGAGCATGCCGAGCGGCATCACGCCCGAGCCGGTCGGGGTGTCGGTGGCGATCAGCAGGCGTTCTTGCCGGTCCGCTTGGCGCAGTAATTTTGCTACCAGCAACGTGGTGCGCAGATTGCCCGCGGTGCAGACCTGCATCGCGATATCGCTTTCGTTGACAAGGCGCGGAAAGTCGGCGTCCGGCATGGCGATGGGACCGCCGTTGACGTGATAGGACACGTGCGGCTGCATTTTCAGCACGTGATCGGCCCAGATGCCGGCAGAGCCCGGAATCGACGAGCCGCCGGTGTGCACCATGGTGATGAGGCCGTGGCGCTTCGCCATCGCCACATAGGGCGCGTAGTCGTAAGGCGTGGCGAAGGCGCCGAAGCCGGCCTTCGCCAGCCACACGCCTTGCGCAGCCATTTCGGCGAAGTCGGCATCGGTGAGACCCGGCTCGAGAATAACCGAGCCGGCGTGAACGCGCATGCCGCCCGGGCGGTAGTGCTCGAACGATTTGCGCGCCGCGATGGCGAGCGCCTTGACGCCTGCGGGATCGCGCGGCCGACCCGGCACGTGCACTTCGGACGCGCTGATGCAGGTGGTGACGCCGCCGTGGATGTAGCTTTCGAGAAAGCCCACGGTCTTCTGCCGCGGCGTGTAATCGCCGAAAGTGACGTGGACGTGGGAGTCGATCAGGCCCGGCATCGCCATCATGCCGCCAGCGTCGATGGCGACCTCGCAATCGGCGGCATCGCCGCCGGCCCCGACCGCGACGATTTTGCCGCTGTCGACGACGATCATGTCGCCGGCCGCGACCGGCGACGCGATGTCGCCGGAGAGGATTTTTCCGATATTGAAGATCGCGAGTTTCACAAGCATCGGTCCTTTGCGGCCACCTTCAATACTCGCTACTGTCGAAAACCCTGTCAAACCGCGCGCCGCCATCACCGATATCCGCCATGGCTGACATACGACGTGTGCTGGTGGTCGGAGGTGGCGTCGGCGGCTTGACGGCGGCGTCGTCGTTCGCGCGCCGCGGCGTCGAGGTTCTGCTCATCGAGCGCCGGCCGGCCTTCGACGTGCCGGGTGTCGGCTTGGGCCAGCCGGCAAATGCGCTGCGCATCTACGACGCGCTTGGCCTGCTGCCCGACATTCTGGCGTCGGGTTTTACCTACGACCGCATGTCCATTTTCGATCCCAACCGCAAATTGATCGCCGCGCACGAATTCCTGCTCGGCGACGACAGGGTGCCAGCGTTTTGTGCGCTATCGCGCCGGCGCTTGCACGAAATCCTGCTGGCGGCGGCCGAGCGTGCCGGCGCAACGATCCGCACTGGAGTGACGGTTAGCGACATCCGCGACGAGAAGGATCGCGTTGCCGTGGTCCTTTCCGACGGCCGTGCCGAAGCCTTCGATCTGGTCGCCGGCTTCGACGGCATTCGCTCGACGACGCGGCAGCATCTGTTCGGCACGGCCTTCGTGCCGCGCCCATCCGGCTATGGCGGCTGGCGCGTGCAAGTGCCGCGGTGCGACGACGTCCGCGGCATGGAGTTTTTGCAGGGCGTCGGCAGCAAGACCGGCGCCATGCCGCTCGCCGATGATCTCATGTACATCTTCCACATCCGTCCGGAAGCGCCGGATGCCGTGTTCAGGCGCGAGGACTGTGCGGACTTGCTGAGGGAGCGCTTGGCACAATACGGCAGCTATGTCGCCGAGGTCGCGGCATCCCTCGATGCCAAATCCGACATCGTGTACAGCCCGATCGAGCCGGTCCTGGTGCCATGGCCGTGGTTTCGCGGCCGAGTCGTCATCGGCGGCGACGCCGCGCACACCTCGCCGCCGCATCTGACCCAGGGCGCAGCGATGGCCGCGGAGGACGGCTACGTGCTGGCGCGCGAAGTGCTCGACGGCGATGGTCCGCTCGAAGCGCGGCTGATGCGCTATTCGCAAACCCGTTACGCTCGCAGCGCCTTCGTCTATTCATTCTCGTATCAGTGGATGCTCGACGAACAGTCGGTGCGCACGCCGGACGATCTCGAAGCGGCCCGCAAGGAGCTGGCGCTGAACGCCTCGACCCGCATCGGCGCCAGCGATCGTATCCTCGATGCGCGAGTCATCTAGCGCCGTCATTTGAGGTGCAGATCGCTCCGCTCGCAATGACGCTAATGCTGCAGGATCTTCGACAGGAATAGCTGCGCCCGCTCGCTGCGTGGCTTGCCGAAGAAATCCGCGGTCGGTGCGTCCTCGACGATCTCGCCTTTGTCCATGAACGCGACACGATTGGCGACCTTGCGGGCAAAGCTCATTTCGTGCGTCACCACGATCATGGTCATGCCGTCCTTGGCGAGCCCGACCATGACGTCGAGCACCTCCTGGATCATTTCCGGGTCGAGCGCCGATGTCGGCTCGTCGAACAGCATGGCGATCGGATCCATGGCGAGCGCGCGGGCGATGGCGACGCGCTGCTGCTGACCGCCGGACAATTGTCCTGGAAATTTCTCCGCGTGCACGCGCAATCCGACGCGGTCGAGAAGGCTAACGGCCTTGTCGCGCGCGGCGTCGGGGTTGCGGCCGAGCACCTTGATCTGCGGCAGGGTCAGATTGCGCAGCACGGAGAGGTGTGGAAACAGCTCGAAGTGCTGGAACACCATGCCGATCCGCGCCCGCAGCTTCGGTAGATCGGTCTTCGGATCGCCAACCGAAATGCCGTCGACGTCAATGCGGCCCTTCTGGAACGGCTCGAGCCCGTTGACGCATTTGATCAGGGTCGATTTGCCCGAGCCGGACGGGCCGCACACCACGACGACTTCGCCTTTGGCGACCGCGGCCGAGCAGTCCCTGAGTACCTGCGTCGGCCCATACCATTTGCTGATGGCGTCGATGGTGATCATGGCGATCAGCGGATGATAGCGACGCGGCGCTGGAGATGCGCGACCGCGCGCGAAGCGACGAGCGAGATGATGAAATAGACCGCCGCGGCGAAGGTATACATCTCGACCAATCGGCCGTCGCGCTCCGCCACCTTGGACGCAGCGCCGAGGAAGTCGGTGACCGAGATGACGTAAACCAGCGAGGTATCCTGGAACAGGATGATGGTCTGGGTCAGCAGCACCGGCACCATGTTGCGGAACGCCTGCGGCAGGACGATGTAGCCCATGACGGTCGGGTAGGTCATGCCGAGCGCCTGCGCCGCCGCCACCTGGCCGCGGGAGATCGACTGAATGCCGGCGCGCATGATTTCGCAGAAGAACGCCGCTTCAAACAGCGTAAAGGTGATCAGGCACGAGGCGAAGGCGCCGACCTGGATCGGCTGTGCCGACCGCGTCACCCACTGTCCGATATAGGGCACCAGAAAATAGAACCAGAAAATCATCAGCACGAAGGGCACCGACCGCATCAGATTGACGTAGGCTGCCGCAGCCACGGTCAACGCCGTGGTGCCCGAGAGCCGCATCAGCGCCAATAGTGTGCCGATGACGATGCCGCCCGCCGTGGCGAGCGCAGTGAGCAGCAGGGTGAAGGTCATGCCCCGGTAGAACAGGTAGGGCAGCGAGCGCCAGATGACGTCGAAGTCGAAATTGACGAACATCGCTCAATGCCCCGCGGCCGGCGCCCTGAAGCCGAGATAGCCCGGCGCGGCGATGCGACGCTCCAGGAGCCGCATGGCGAACGTCACCACTATATTGATGATGATGTATATGATGGTTGCAGCGGTGAACGCTTCGAATACCTGGAACGAGAATTCCTGCATGGCGCGAGCGCGGGCGGTCAGCTCCATCAGCCCGATGGTCAGCGCAACGGCGCTGTTTTTGATGGTGTTGAGCAATTCCGAGGTCAGCGGCGGCATGATGATGCGATAGGTCATCGGCAGCAGCACGTAGGCGTAGGTCTGCGGCAGCGTCAGGCCGAGCGCAAGCGCCGCTTGGCGCTGGCCGCGCGGCAGGCTCAAGATTCCGGCGCGCACCTGCTCGGCGACGCGGGCCGACATGTAGAGCCCGAGCGCGACCACGGCGGTGTAGAACGAGCCGTTCGGCAGTTGCTTCAGCCAAGTGCCGAAGGCGTGCGGCACGACCTCGGGAAACACGAAGTACCAGAGAAACATCTGCACCAGGAGCGGCACGTTGCGGAACAGCTCGACGTAGACGTCGCCGAGCCGTACCGCGATGGCATACGGCGTCGTTCGCACTACGCCGACGATCGATCCCGAGGCGAATGCAATGATCCAGGCGCAGGCGGCGGTGATCAGCGTCCACGCCGTGCCCAGCATCAGCGTCTGGAAATAGGTGTGGACGCCGTCGGGAGAGAGCTCCCAAAAGATGTCCCAGTTCCAGTGGTAGTTCACGCGCCTATCTGCGCTGGGATGTCGTCTACTGCGCGTACCAGGCCGGGTCGCCCGTATCGGTCGGATCGGCAACGACCTTCTTGAATGAGGCGCTCATCGGCACGTTGAGATTGATGCCCTTGGGCGGGATCGGCTTGAGGAACCACTGATCGTAGATCGCATTGATGGCGCCGCTCTTGTAGATGTTGGTCATCGCTGCATCGACCACGGCTTTGAACGGCGCGTCGTCCTTGCGCAGCATGATGCCGTAGGGTTCGACTGACAGCGGATCGGCGTTGATCACATAGTCGCCGGGCGATTTCGAGATGGCGACCAGGCTATAGAGCAGAATATCGTCCATGACGAAAGCCGCGGCGCGGTCGGTCTCAACCATCAAGAATGCTTCGGCGTGATCCTTGGCGGCAATGATGTTGAGGTCGAGGTGCTTTTGGGCGCCGATCTCGGTGATCTGCTTGATGTTGGTGGTGCCCGAGGTCGAGACGATGGTCTTGCCTTTGAGGTCGTCGACGGTCTTCAGGTTCGAGGATTTCTTCGACACGAAGCGGTTTGCCGTGACGAAATGGGTAATGGTGAAGGCGACTTGCTTCTCGCGGTCGAGATTGTTGGTGGTCGAGCCGCATTCGAGATCGACGGTGCCGTTGGCGATCAGCGGGATGCGGGTGGCTGAGGTCACCGGATTGAGATTAACGTCGAGCTTGTCGAGCTTGAGGTTGGCTTTGACCGCATCGACGATCTTGTAGCAGAGGTCCATCGCGTAGCCGATGGGTTTTTGATTGTCGTCCAAATAGGAAAACGGCACGGACGAATCGCGGAAGCCGAGCGTGATTGTCCCCGAGTCCTTGACCTTTGCCAGCGTGCCGGTAAGCGCTTGCGCGAATGCCGGCGCGGTGAACAAGCCCGCCACCACGATCGTGGACGCCATGATTTTGAGACGCATTGGTTGCCCCGCTGTCTGCCCGAGAAAGTGAGGGATTATTTGCGGTCCATCATAGCGGGTTTCGTGGCCGCTCAAAAGTATGCCGGGCGAACGGTTGCGGCGCTATCCGGGCTCGCAGGCGAAGCGCTGCCGGTCAGACGTGCTGGCCGCCGTTGATGTGGATTTCGGCGCCGTTGACGTAGGACGACGTCTCCGTGCATAGCACGTAGATGATCTTCGCCACCTCGTCGGGCGTGCCAAGCCGGTGCATCGGGATGTTCTCGACGATCTTTTCCGTGCCCGGCGACAGCATTGCGGTGTCGATCTCGCCCGGCGCGATGGCGTTGACGCGGATGCCGCGCGGGCCGAAGTCGGCCGCCATCTCGCGGGTCAGCGCGGCCAGCGCGGCCTTCGAGGTCGCGTAAGCCGCGCCGGCGAACGGATGCACGCGCGAGCCGGCGATCGAGGTGACGTTGACGACGGAGCCCTTGGCGGCCTGCAGCTCGTCCAGCAGACCGCGCGCCAGCATGATCGGGGCGAAAAAGTTCACCTGGAAAATGTGATGCCAGTCGTCGCGCGTGGTCTCGATCGAGCCGAGTCGCTTGCCGCCGTCGGCCTTGGGGGAAATCGCTGCATTGTTGACCAGCGCATGCAGCTCGCCGTGCAGGCGGCGCTTGGTCTCGGCGATCGCTTCTTCGGTGTTGGCGGGGTCCGCGAGATCGACCTGGATGTGATCCTCGGGGCCAGCTTCCCACGGACAATTTTCCGGGAACGGATGGCGTGAGCAGGTGATGACGCGCCAGCCTGCAGCGGAAAAACGCTTGACGGTGGCGTGGCCGATGCCGCGGCTGGCCCCGGTAAGGAGCAGCGTGCGGCGCGGCTGATTGGTCGTTGCCATGCTTTATTTTAGCTCACGGATAGAGTCGCGTCTTGGTCCACGGCGCCTGCAAGTCCGGCCGCGTGAAGGCGATGCGATCGTGCAGCCGGTAAAGCCGCTCCTGCCAGAATTCGATCTCGACCGGCATGACGCGATAGCCCGACCAGAACGGCGGCCGCGGCACAGTGCTGATGCCGAACTTCGCGGTGTTGGCGGCTATGGCCTTCTCGAATGCCATGCGGCTCTCCAGCGGCGACGATTGCCTTGACGACCAGGCGCCGATCTGCGCCATGCGCGAGCGGCTGGCGAAATAGGCGTCGGCTTCTTCCTTGGTCACCGGCTCGACGGTTCCCCGCGCGCGCACTTGGCGCTGCAGCGCCTTCCAATAGAACGTCAGCGCCGCCTTCGGCGCGTCGGTGAGCTCGTGACCCTTCACGCTGTCGACGTTGGTGTAGAACACGAAGCCGCGCGCATCGAAGCCTTTCAGCAACACCATCCGCACATTGGGCAGGCCGTCGGAACCCACCGTCGCCAGCGCCATGGCGTCGGGATTGACCGGCTCGGCGCGCTTGGCTTCGGCGAACCAGGCCGCAAACAGCCGCACCGGCTCGTCGGCCTCGGTGAAGTCACCGCCCGTTAACCACGTCGGGTGTTCTATCGGCGCCGTATCGGACATTGTGCGGGGTACCTCACGTGCTCGCGTGGTGCGGCCGGGATGCGAGCCCCCGGTCCCAATATAGTGGACGGGGCGCGTCACGCCTATGTTGGCGCTTCCGGGCGGTGGGCATGGCGATAGCCGTGCTCGGCGGCCTCGCCACCGGCGGCTGCGCCTACCAGTTGCAATCCCTCGTCGCCAAGGACGATCCCGACGTCGAGCAGACCAGTTCGATCAGCCAGCCGGCCAGCGCGCCTGCACGCACGGCCGACGCCGCGCCGCCGTCATCGGAGGTCGATCTCGCCTATGCCCGCGCCGCCGCTTCCGACGCGCTGGCCCGCAGCGTCAAGGACACCAGCGTGCCGTGGCAGAACCCGACTACAGGAGCCGGCGGCAATATCACGCCGCTTGCCAACTCGTATGACGAAGGCGGCCAGCCATGCCGCAGCTTCCTGGCCAGCTACGTGCACGGCGCCGCGCAGGATTGGCTGCAAGGGGCCGGCTGCCGCACCGCCGAAGGCCGTTGGGAAATCAAAAGCCTAAAGCCCCTCAAGCGCTCCTGATCCCGCTATCATCGCAGGCCAAGCGCCGATTCGGCGTCACATTGCGAGGCCGCCGCTTTAATCCCACATTAAACGCCAACTGGGCGGGCGGGGCCGGCCCGAAAACGAGCGGAGTCCGTGGGGGATGCGTGATCCCTATGAAGTCTTGGGCGTTGATCGCAAGGCGGGTGCGGCCGACATCAAGTCGGCCTATCGGCGCTTGGCGAAGAAGCTGCATCCCGACACCAACAAGAACGATCCCAAGGCGGCGACCCGCTTTGCCGAGTTGAACGCCGCCAACGAGCTCCTTGGCGACGAGGACAAGCGCAAGGCGTTCGACCGCGGCGAGATCGACGCCGAGGGCAAGCCACGCTTTCAAGGCTTTGCCGGCGCTGGCGCCGGCCCGGGCGCGGGGTTTGGCACCGGGGGCTTTGGTGGCGACGCTGGCTTCGAAAGTTTCAGCTTCGGCCCGGAGGGCTTTACCCGCACCACGCGGCGCGGCCGCCGCGGCAACACCGGTGCCGGTGGCGGCGCAGGCGGTTTCGAAGACATTTTGCGCGAGGCCTTTGGCGGCGCCGCGCGCGGCGGTAATCGCTCGACGTTCGAGCCGGAGGATTTCGGCGTCGGCGCCGACGTGCAGGCCGAGATGTCGGTGTCGCTGACGGACGCCGCCAATGGCGCGACGCAGCGGCTGCATCTGCCCAACGGCAAGGACGTCGACGTCAAGATTCCAGTCGGCATCATGAACGGCCAGCACATCCGGCTTAAAGGCCAAGGCATGGCCGGGCAGGCGGGGCCGGGCGATCTCTTGATCACCGTCTCGATCGCGCCGCATCCAGTCTTCACGCTTGACGGCAACGACGTGCGGCTCGACCTGCCGATCACGCTCTACGAGGCGGCGCTTGGCGCCAAGGTGCGGGTGCCGACGCTGGACAAGCCGGTCGAGATCACGGTGCCGCCGTGGACCTCGAGCGGGCGCACGTTCCGCCTCAAGGGCAAGGGCTTTCCGGCGAAGCCGGGCCGCGGCGATCTGCTCGCCACCATCCGCATCGTGCTGCCGGAGAAGGGCGATCCGGAGCTCGACGCGCTGATGAAGAAGTGGCGGACCGAAAAGACCTACGATCCGCGCAAGGACATGTGAGCCACGCTCAGCCGCCGCGTTGCGAACCGCGCGAGTCGATCTGGTCGTAGGCGGCCTGCGCGATGTCGCGCAGCTTGTCACGCTCGGCCGGCCCGCTCAGCACATAAGCGAGATTCTGATCGACCCAATAGTAGGCGGCGTTCTGGTTGCCTGTGGTGTAGCGCAGCGCCGTCTGTTGATCGCCGGTGCGGCCGCAATAGAGCGTGAAGCGCTCGCCCGACGGTCCTTCATACATGAAGAAGGCGGTGGGGCCGGTCGGGCCGGGCAACAGCCGGCCGCCGACGAGTTTCAAGCCCATGCGGTCGAGCTCGGGCGCGCGTAGCGGCGAGCCGAGACGCTTCGAGAGCCATTCAACGAGATGGGGCCGCTGGTCGCCGGGCACTTCGACCGGATGCCGGACCTCGACGACGTAGAGCCGATAGGCTTCGAGCGCATCGGCGGTGAAGCGATCGAGATCCGACGACGAGGCAACTTGCGCACCGCGCGCGAACCAACCGGCGGCGCCGCCGGCAATGAAAGCAACGAACACGGCGGCGACGGCAGCCGCCATCATGCCGCGCCGGCCGCGCGTCAAGCGCTCGATCTGCAGCCGCTTCGGCGGCGCTTCGCCGGCGATGCCGCCGTAGTGCTTGCGAATGAGCTCGGCCTGGGCACGCCAGGCGGCGACGCGGGCGGCATCCTCGGCATGGGTCGCGAGCCAATCCTCCACCGCGACGCGACGGTCGGCAGGCAGCTCGCCGTCGACATAGGCGTGGAGTTCGTCTTCGCTGATCTGGTCTCTGTCAGTCATCGTTTGCTCTCTTATTTCACGCGGCGTAGCGCCGGGCGCTCGCCGTCGAGATAGGCTTTGATCTGCATGCGGGCGCGGGCGAGCCGCGACATCACCGTTCCGATCGGCACGCCCTGGATCTCCGCGACCTCGCGGTAGGTGAGCCCCTCGAGTACGACGAGAAGCAAAGCCGCGCGCTGGTCCTCGGCGAGGTCATCCAGCGCACGCGCGATGTCGCGGCTTCCGGAGTCCGGCCCCGTCATCGCCGCATCGTTGTCTTTGATCGGCGTCAGCGTCGGGCGGCGCGACAACGAGCGCAGCCGGTTGCGATTGAGATTGGTCAAGATCGTGTACAGCCATGCCCTGACGTCTCCATCATGAAACAGATGCTCGGAACGCAACGCCCGTACCAACGTGTCCTGGACGATGTCGTCCGCGGTCTCGGTATCGCGCGTCAAAGCCCGCGCATAACGTCGAAGCGCCGGAATGGCCGCCTCGATTCGCTGCCGAAATTCGCTCAACAGTTGGCTCCGCTTCGACGCCGGAAACTATAATCAAACGAACACCATGCCCGCTTGACTATTCCGCGACCGCCGCGTGCAGGCGGCCGCCGCCTCGCGCTTGAAGGCGGCTACGGGGCTATGCCATAGGTGGCCGCAGGGGGGAAGCTTAAGGTCATGGTCATGGCGGAAGTCTCGGGCCTCATGCGTGGCAAGCGCGGCCTGATCATGGGGGTCGCCAACCATCGCTCGCTCGCCTGGGGGATCGCCAAGGCCTGCCGGGGACACGGCGCCGAGCTCGCTTTCACCTATCAGGGCGACGCGTTGAAAAAGCGCGTCGAGCCGCTGGCCCAGGAGGTCGGCGGCATCGTGGTCGGCGATTGCGACGTTACCGTTCCGGAAACCATCGATGCGGTTTTTGCCAAGGTGCAGTCGACCTGGGGCGCGCTCGATTTTCTGGTGCACGCCATCGCGTTCTCCGACAAGGATCAGCTCGACGGCCGCTACGTCGACACGACGGCCGACAACTTCACCAAGACCATGCTGGTCAGTTGCTATTCGTTCACGGCGGTCGCGCAGCGGGCCGAGAAGATGATGCCGAACGGCGGCGCCATGCTGACCTTGACCTATTACGGCTCCGAGAAGTGGATGCCGCATTACAATGTGATGGGCGTCGCCAAATCGGCGCTGGAAGCGTCGGTGCGCTATCTGGCCGCCGATCTCGGCGTCAAGAACATCCGCGTCAACGCCATCTCGTCCGGGCCGATCAAGACGCTCGCCGCTTCCGGCATCGGCGACTTCCGCTACATTCTGAAATGGAACGAGCACAATGCGCCGCTGC
>JASHQO010000353.1 GCA_030039105.1 Xanthobacteraceae bacterium | reverse complement strand
TAGCCCGGATGGAGCGCAAGCGAAATCCGGGAGCGGCAGCCAGGCGTCGAAGCCGCCCCGGATTGCGCTTCGCTCCATCCGGGCTACGACTGCGATCAAAGCTTGGTCGTGCGCCGCAAGCCTGGGCTATTCTCCCACCGCAACGACTACGCCGGGTGTAGCCCGGATGGAGCGCAAGCGAAATCCGGGAGCGGCAGCCAGGCGTCGAGGCCGCCCCGGATTGCGCTTCGCTCCATCCGGGCTACGGCTGCGATCAAAGCTTGGTCGTGCGATAGCCGCAAAGCCGGGGCTGTTCTCCCACGCAACGACTACGCCGGGTGTAGCCCGGATGGAGCGCAAGCGAAATCCGGGAGCGGCGATCGGGCGTCGAGGCCGCCCCGGATTGCGCTTCGCTCCATCCGGGCTACGCCTGCGATCAAAGCTTGGTCGTGCGATAGCCGCAAAGCCGGGGCTATCCTCCCACCGCAACGGCTACGCCGGGTGTAGCCCGGATGGAGCGCAAGCGAAATCCGGGAGCGGCAGCCAGGCGTCGAAGCCGCCCCGGATTGCGCTTCGCTCCATCCGGGCTACGGTCTAAAGCTTCGTCGTCTGCGGGATTGCCGCCGCGCCGACGCCGTCGCGGCTGTAGATATCCTCGCGGAATTGCACGACGCCGTCGGAGGCGGACCAGCCGGTGACGTAGACCCAATGCAGCGGAATCGGCTTGGTCAGGTTGGCGTTGACCTGATCGCCCGACTTGATCGCCTCGTCGATCTTCTCGGCGGTCCAGCCCTTGGTGCCCTCGAGCAGCCAGACGACGAGCTGACGCACGTTTTGCACGCGGCAGCATCCGGACGAATCGTAGCGGAAATCCTCGCCGAACAGATTCTTCAACGGCGTGTCGTGCATGTAGACGCCGTACTGGCTCGGAAAGTTGATGCGGATGCGGCCGAGCGAGTTGGTGTCGCCGGGATCCTCGCGGAAGGTGTAGTGCACCGCGTCCTCCGAGTACCAGTTGATCTGCGACGGCGGCACTTCCTTGCGGCTCGGGTCGTAGATGCGGATGTGGTTCTGCGTCAGGTAATCGGGCTTGTCCTGCATGATCGGGATCAAGTCCTTGCGCACGATCGAGACCGGCACGGTCCAGTACGGATTGAAGTTGACCTGGACGATCTTTGAGTTGATGTCGGGCGACGGCCGGTCGACCTTGCCGACCACGGCGGTGTGCCGCGACACCGCGACGTCGTTCTCGATCGCCTCGACGCGGGCCGCCGGAATGTTCACCACCACGTAGCGCGGGCCGAGATTGGTGGTCAGCGTCTTGAGCCGCTCGATATTGACCTTGAGCTGGTCGCGCCGGGCCGCCGCCGGCACGTTGAGCGCGGCCAAGGTCGAGGCCCGCACCACGCCGTCCACGGTGACGCCGTGGCGGGCCTGGAAGCGCCGCACCGCCTCCTCGACGTAGGAGTCGTAGATATCGTTGTCGGCGGCGACGGCATTGGGATCGAGATCGCCCGACACCGATAGGCGCTGGCGCAGATCGACCACGCCCGGGTGGCGGTTGCCGACCCGCAGCTCGTCGACATGGGGCACCGTCGGCCAGCCGCCGCGGTCGACGATGCCGTCATAGCTCTCGATGGCTTTCTGGGTGAATTGCTCGGTGGCCGGCGACAGGGTCGGCGCCGTCGCCTTCGGCATGTGGATGGTGCGCGACGCCTGGTCGAAATCCTGGCCCAACTGGCCGCGCCGCTCGTCTTCCATCAGTTGGTCGAGCGCGGGGTCCTCGGCGAAGGCGCGGCCGCCGAGGCCGCCGCTCAGCGCCGCGGCGCCGGCGATGCGGCCGAGGAAGGTGCGCCGATCGACGCCGCTGCGGTCAGGCGATCCGCCGAAAGTCTTTTTCATGAGGCCGTCCCTTGGCGTTCCGCCTTAGCATGCAACCGTCATGCCGCCCACTATGGCGCCCAAAATATGCCGTCCAAGGGGTCCCTGGTCGCGCGCCACCCACGGTTTTCGGTTACGGCCGGCGCCCGGCAATTTTATGGCCATCGGCCCGGCGCGACGTCGCAAACAAAAAGACCCCGGCGTTGCCGCCGGGGCTTCCAGTTACGCCAGTACGACCAAAAATCTGGCGGGTGTTGAGTGCCGCTCGTGTCAGAGCCGGTAGAGAATCTGATCGGTCCAGAACCGCTCGAGCCGGTGCAGCGCCTTGTTGAGCACGCTGAACTCGTCGGCATTGATGCCGCCGACCTGCTCCACGGTGCGCACGTGCTTCTGGTACAGCGCATCGACGACGTCGCGGACGTCGCAGCCCTTGTCGGTGAGCTTGATGCGCACCGAGCGCCGGTCGACGCGGGAGCGCTGGTGGTCGAGGAAGCCCATCTCGACCAGCTTCTTGAGATTGTAGGAGACGTTGGAGCCGAGATAGTAGCCGCGGGTGCGCAGCTCGCCGGCAGTCAGCTCCTTGTCGCCGATGTTGTACAGCAGCAGCGCCTGAACCGAATTGATGTCGGCGCGGCCGCGGCGATCGAATTCGTCCTTGATGACGTCGAGCAGCCGACGGTGCAAGCGCTCGACCAGAGTGAGCGCCTCCAGATAGTGCGGCCGAATATGGTCGAAGCGCGCCTCACGGTCGGCGGGCTCGACCGTCTTGACGACGGCTTTCATGTTGACGCCTTTCCCAACACTTATTTGTTGTCGTCGGCGGGCCCTGTTTTCCCGCCGTATCCGCCACACACTACCGCCGGCGGTCTAAGATCAGTTTAAATAACAGGCTAAAAATAAGGTTTATTTGCCATGGTGCATGCGCGATTGAGGTTCAAATTGCGGCGAATTCCTACATGTTTCGTTCACCGCGAAATTTACCGTCCACCGGCGCTTCGATGCCGATCCGCTCCGCCAAAAAGGCCGGATCGAAGCTGCACGCGTGGTGCCGCCCGAAGCCACGATATCCCATTGCGAGCGACGAAATTGTAAAGAAAATCGCGGATCGGACGCGGCGCGCGACGAAAACCGTTAACCCAACTCCGGTTCGGCAAATCGCGCCAGCACCGCGAGCGCGCCGGACAATGCATCGTCGGGCGGTCGCGTGCGCCTCGGCCTCATTCAAGGGCAGACAATGACGCGACCATGGGATGCGATTGCGTGGTGGAAGCTGCGGCGTATTCCGTACAATTTTCTGCCCGCCGTGCTCGGGCTTGCCACCGTCTTTGCGCCAACGCAGCTATTGCCTAACTTGCCGCTAGCCCTTAGTTACGACGCGCGGCGGGGGAGTGTCCCGAGCGGCAAAGGGGGCGGACTGTAAATCCGCTGGCTTACGCCTTCGTAGGTTCGAGTCCTACCTCCCCCACCACGCTCACGACTACAAAAATCCGCCGAATTGCCAAGTCTGCCTCCCCGTGACAGAAGCGGGCATGCCGCCGCGCCATTGGCAGCCGACATCGCGTCCGCAAGCCCGCCGCAGGCCCGCGCCGCGGCGGCCGCGGCCGCGCGGCGAGCCAGGCGGTCCGGTCGTTCTCTACGGCTGGCACACGGTGATTGCGGCGCTGAAAAATCCGGCGCGCCGCATCCGCCGGCTCATGGCCACCGAGAACGCGGTTCGCCGTCTCGCCGAGGACGGTGTCGCGCTGCCGCTAGAGCCGGAACTGGTGCGGCCCGACGCGCTTGCGGCGCGGCTCACGCCCGATGCCGTGCACCAGGGCTTGATCGCCGAGGCCGATGCCCTGCCCGCGCCCGCCATCGAGGAGCTGCCGGCATCCGGCATCGTGCTGGTGCTCGACCAGATCACCGACCCGCACAATGTCGGTGCCATCCTGCGCACCGCGGCGGCGTTCGCGGTCAACGCCATCGTCACCACGGCGCGGCACAGCCCGGAAGCGACCGGCGTGCTGGCCAAATCGGCGTCCGGCGCCTTGGAGCTGGTGCCGCTCGTCTTGGTGCAAAATCTCGCGCGTGCGCTCGGCGCGCTGAAGGAGCGCGGCTTCCTCCTGGTCGGGCTCGACAGCGCGGCGCCTGACGATCTTGCGGCGGTCGCGCTGCGCGCGCCGCTGGCGCTGGTGCTCGGCGCCGAGGGCAAGGGACTGCGGCAATTGACCGGCGCAACCTGCGACCGCCTCGCCCGGCTCGATCTGCCCGGCGCGATCAAAAGCCTCAACGTGTCGAACGCGGCGGCGCTATCGCTCTACATCGCCAGCCGCGCCATCGCGTAGGATGGGCTGAGCGCTGCAAAACCCATCCTGGAGCCGCGACGCCGCATGATGGGTTTCGCTTTGCTCCACCATCCTACAAGCAAAAAAACGAAGGCCCGCGGCGCGGGCCTTCGCAACACGCGACCGAACGAGCCGGCTCAGCTTCCCGTCGGAATACGGTGCCAGTACGGATTGCCGTAATAGCGCGGCGCCCAGGCATGCGGACGATAGGCGGCGTACGGCGAGAAGTGGTGCACCGGATAGTAACGGTGCCAGGGATGCGCGGCGTACGGCGGATAGGCCGGCGGCGGCGCATACATCGCCGGCGGCGCGTAGGTGCGGTACGGCTCCACGATGCCCGGGCCGTTAAAGTCCGGGCCCTGGTTCACCACATAGAGTGGCGCCGGCGTAGTGTAGACCGCGGGCGTGGCGCAGCACGATACCGGAGCCGGCGCAGCGCAGCACGATGCGACGGGCGCAGGCGCAGGAACGGCGCAGCACGACACGGGCGCGGCGCAATTGTTGCAGCCGCCGCTCCAGGCGTTGAAGACGGGCGCAGGCGCTGCACCGCAGCCGCCGCAACCGTTGCCCCACGGGCTGACGACCGGCTCGGCCACCGCCGCAACCGCGCAGCACGGAGGAACCTCGGCGACCGCTGCCGGCATGCCGCAGCCGCCGCAACCGCTGACGTAGATCTGCGCCGGCGCGACCGGCTGGGCATAGGTGATCGGCGCATAAGCAGCCACGCCGCAGCCGCCGCAGCCGCCTTGACCGTAGCCAAGCTGGCCGTAGCCATAGCCGTAGCCATAGCCGACGACCTGCGCCCGTGCAGCGGGCGCAGCCATACCCGCAGCCGTGAACAATGTGGCGAATGCCACGAGGATAGAACGCGTCAGAGACATGATACTCCCCTACTAAGCAGCCCCGATGAGGCGGCGGATGGAAGCAGGCCAAGCCAGCCTGCCGATGAAAGTTTGGGTCCGTTTCCTGTGGCAGCCTCCCGGATTATCGACCTCGACGGCGCGTCGATGGTCCGGTGTTCGGTCCGATGTTCGGCTGGACGAGCACGGGCGGCATCGGATACGGCGGATAGTTGGTGACCGCGCCGGGCGCCGATTGGCTCGACCAGCTACGGTAATAGGTCGGCGCCGGCGGTGGCGGCACGTAGTCCGGCGGCGGGTTGATCTCGAGGCGGCCATAGCCGGGCTTCTTGCCGGTCTTCGGAAAATAACCGCGGACCTCATAAGGCACCGCAGCCAGCATCGGCCGAAAGACGATCACCGGCGCCATGGCGCCCGGGCGATCGAGGCCGAACTCGCCCTCGACCACGCTCCATGACGCATCGACGCCGTTGATGATCACGGGCACGCCCGGCTTGCCCGGAACGACGATTTGAGGCTCGCGCTGCGCCAAGGCAGGCGACGTCGTCACGGCAAGCAGCAGTGCCGCATGAACAAAGCGCATGAGAGCCCGTATTCCGCGTACTTTTGCCGGCAGTGTAGGGCTCTCACCGGTCGAATTCGTTTATAAGGCGGCAACTGCAGGCCTTAATTGTGCAGTAACATTAATCACTCGTTGCGAAGCCGCGCGCCGACCCGCGCCCTTCCCTCTCGTCGCAGCGCACACGCGACTTTCGGCGTACGACCTCTGACGGACAGACAGGCGCGCCGGCCCGAGAGTAGCCTTCAGGTGGGCAATTCCTGACGACCAACGCTTCCTAGCGACCAACGCTAGCGACCAACGCTTCCTAGCCGACCAACATTGGGGGGTCCGTCCATGACCACTGTGGCTCTGAACGCGCCGCGTTCGGGCGGCATGACGAGCGACGAACGGCTTGTCATCTTCGCATCTTCGCTCGGTACCGTCTTCGAATGGTACGACTTCTAC
>JASHQO010000352.1 GCA_030039105.1 Xanthobacteraceae bacterium | reverse complement strand
TTCGCCGCCTTCTCGGCATCCCACCACCACACCGTGGGAAAGGCGGCCCGGCCGTATTTCGGCAGCGGATCGGGATGGCCGAAGCGGTCCCAGCGGGCGCTGCGCACCTTGCCGTAGGTCCATTGCGGCACGACGTAATTGTTCCACAACAGCACGCGGTCGAGCGCCTTGGTGGCGGCGACCAGATCGTCGCGGCTCTTGGCAAAGACGATCTGCTCGATCATGGCGTCGACCGCCGGATTTTTGATGCCGATCAGGTTGAACGAGCCCTGCTGGTCGGCGGCCTGCGAGCCCCAATAGCCGCGCTGCTCGTTGCCCGGCGACAGCGATTCGCCCCACGACATGGTGATGATGTCGAAGTCCCAGGAGCGCAGCCGGTTCTCGTATTGCGCGGCGTCGACCGTGCGCACCGATACGCCGATGCCGAGACGGTCGAGCGACGGCTTGTAGAACAGGAACACGCGCTCGAAGCTCGGATCGTCGGCGAGGAATTCGACCCTGTAGGGCTCGCCGCTCTTGCTGTCGACGAGTTGCTGATTGCGGATCTCGTAGCCGGCTTCCTTGAGCAGCCGGATCGCCTCGCGCAGATTGTTGCGCACGTTGTCGGGCGTGCCGTTGACCGGATTGCTGTAGGGCGTGGTGAACAGCTCGGGCGGCACCTTGTCGCGCACGGTGTCGAGCAACTCCAGCTCGCGGCCGCCCGGCACGCCGGTGGCGGCCAGTTCGGTGCCCTCGAAGTAGCTCTTGATGCGGGTGTATTGGCCGAAGAAGATCTGCTTGTTCATCTCCTCGAAATCGAAGGCGCAATTGAACGCCCGGCGCAGCCGCGGGTCCTGGAACTTGGCGCGGCGGATGTTGAAGGCGAAGGCCTGCATGATGCCGGAATTGTTGATCGGAAATTCCTGCTTGATGACGCGGCCTTCGCCGACCGCGGGAAAATCATAGGCCGTGGCCCAGTTCTTGGCGCTGTTCTCGGTCTTCCAGTCGATGGTGTCGGCCTTGAACGCTTCCAGCGCCACCGTGGTGTCGCGGAAATATTCGAAACGCATCTCGTCGAAATTGTTGGTGCCGACATTGACGTTGACGGCGTTGCCCCAATAGTCCTTGACCCGCTCGTAGATCATGGTGCGGCCGGGGGAGAAATCCTTGATGCGGTAGGCGCCGCTGCCGAGCGGCGGCTCGAGCGTGGTTGCGCCGACGTCGCGCTTGTTGCCGTTCTTGTCGGTGCCTTCCCACCAGTGCTTCGGCAGCACCATCAGCTCGCCGACGATCTGCGGCAGCTCGTGGTTGCCCGGGCCGTCGAAGCTGAAGGTGATCTCGCGCGCGCCGGTCTGCTCCGCCTTGGTCACGTGGCGGTAGTAGGCCGATTGCTGCGGGCTGTATTTCTTCAACGCGTCGAAGGAAAAGATCACGTCGTCGGGCGTGATCGGCGTGCCGTCGTGCCATTTGGCTTCGCCGCGCAGGCGGTAGGTCACCGACGAAAAATCGTCCGGGTAGCTCACCGCCTCGGCAAGGAGGCCATAGGCGCTCGACACTTCGTCGAGCGAGGAGGCGAACAGCGTCTCGTAGATCATGCCGATGCCGTCGGCGAGCGAGCCTTTGACGCCGGCCACCGCGATGTTGAAGTTGTCGAAGGTGCCGATGGCGATCTGCCGCGCCGTGCCGCCCTTGGGCGCGGCGGCGTTGACATAGTCGAACTGCTTGAAGCCGGCCGGATATTTGAGGTCGCCGAACAGCGATACGCCGTGGCGCCAAGCCGTGTCCTGCCAAGCCTTGTCCTGCAACGCTTGGCCCGGAGCCTGTTCGGCCGCGGCGGCGGGGCTGGCCCAGGCCGGCAGTGGCAATTGCCGCGCGGCGAGCGCGACGGCGGCGGCCTGTAACAGGGATCGGCGATTCACTTGAAGGCTCCAATCGAATCGCAAGACACTCTCGCGCGAAGGAACGCGGCGTCTGCGCTGTTAATGTCTCACCTTGCTCCGCGTGCCGACGGACGAAACGCGCCGCCGCTGAATATGTGCTTTTGAATTACGGCGCCAGCGTGCCCGGCGGACGCCGCGACGAAATGCACTTCACATCCGCGTGCGCGCGGCGCACGAGCCGCGCCGATAGATTAAATATCGGTCACTTTTTCTCGGCCGGCGCCGGCGCGTTCGGGGTGTTGGCGGACTGGTTCGCCCCGCCATTATCCGCGGCCTTGGGCAGCGGCTCCGGCTTGTCGGAATTGGAATTGAGGTAGGCGATGATGTCGGCACGCTGCTTCTCGTTCGGGATGCCGCCGAAGGTCATCAAGGTGCCGGGCACCTCCTTGCGCGGGTTCTCGATCCATGGGCTCAGCGCGTCGAAGGTCCAGGTGCCGCCCTTGGCCTTGAGCGCCGCCGAGTAATTGAAGCCGGCTTCCGAGGCGACGGCGCGGCCGACCACGCCGTAGAGGTTGGGGCCGACCTTATTGCCCTCGCCCTTGCCGAAGGTGTGACAGGTCAGGCAGACCTTGGCGTCGGTCTGGCCGGCCTGCGGATTGGCGCTGGCCAGGAGCTGCGCGATCGGCACCGCCGTCGGCGCCGCGGCCCCGCCGCCGGCCGGCGCCTCTTGCTTGACCTCGATCTCGTAGCCGGGCTTGGCCGGCGGCGTTGGGGTAAAGATGGCGCCGGCGCCGATATGCATGGCGACCAGGAACAGGAAGGTTCCCAGCACGGCGCCGAGAATCTTGTTGAGTTCGAACGAATTCATCGCTGAAGGGCTCCGCAGCGGGCGAGGTGGGCGGCGCACAATTAGCCGGTTTGCGACGCGTCTTGCAACCCGTATAACGGCCGCGGGCCCGTGCAGACCGCCCAATTCACAATGTCCGAAGTGCTCATCCTCATTCCCGCCCGCATGGCCTCGACCCGGTTGCCGGGCAAGCCGCTCGCCGAGATCGCCGGCGTGCCGATGATCGTGCACGTGGTGCGGCGCGCCGAGGCCGCGGCGCTCGGCCCGGTGGTGGTGGCGACGGATTCGCCCGCCATTGTCGCGGCGGTGGATAAGTCCGGCGGCCGCGCCGTGCTGACCGGCGACCACCACTCGTCCGGCTCCGACCGCATTTTCGAGGCGCTCGGCAAGGTCGATGCCGCCGGCCGCGCCGGCATCGTCGTCAACGTCCAGGGCGACCTGCCGACGATTGCGCCCGCCGCCATCGCCGCGGCGCTCGCGCCGCTGGCCGATCCGGCGGTGGATATCGCCACGCTTGCCGCCGCGATCGTCGAGCCGGCCGAGCGCACCAATCCCAACGTGGTCAAGGTGGTCGGCACGCCGGTCGCGCCGGCGCGCCTGCGCGCGCTCTATTTCACCCGCGCTACAGCGCCCGCCGGCGACGGGCCGCTCTATCACCACATCGGGCTCTATGCCTATCGCCGCGCGGCGCTGGAGCGTTTCGTCAAACTGCCGCCATCGCCCTTGGAGCAGCGCGAAAAGCTCGAACAGTTGCGCGCGCTCGAAGCCGGCATGCGCATCGACGTCGCCGTGGTCGACGCCGTGCCGCTCGGCGTCGATACGGCGGAGGATTTGGAAACCGCGAGGGCTGTGTTAGAGGACGGAGGGGACGGAAAACGGACGACAGACGACGGATGACAGACGACGGATAGGAGCGCACCTCTTTATCCGTCCTCCGTCGTCCGTCCTCCGTCGTCCGTCCTCCCATTGGAGATCATGAGCACGCGCAGAAAGAAGATCGCCTTCCAGGGCGAGCCGGGCGCCAACTCGCACATCGCCTGCATCGATGCCTATCGCGGCTATGAGCCGCTGCCGTGCCCGACCTTCGAGGACGCGTTCGCCGCGGTACGCACCGGCCGCGCCGCGCTTGCCATGATCCCGATCGACAATTCGGTCGCCGGGCGCGTCGCCGACATCCATCACCTGATGCCGCTATCGGGCCTGCACATCGTCGCCGAATACTTTCTGCCGGTGCAGCATCAATTGATGGCGCCGCGCGGCGCCACGCTCAAGACCGTCAAGACGGTGGAGAGCCACATCCATGCGCTCGGCCAGTGCCGCAACATCATCCGCACGCTCGGCGTCAAGGCCGTGGTCGCCGCCGACACCGCCGGCGCCGCCCGCGAGGTGGCCGAAGCCGGCGATATTTCGCGCGCCGCCCTGGCCACCGGCCTGGCGGCAAAAATCTACGGCCTGCAGATCCTGAAGAAGGACGTCGCCGACGACAAGCACAACACCACCCGCTTCGTCGTGCTGGCGCGCAAGCCGAAATGGCCGAGCCGCTCGCAGCGCAAGGTGGTGACGACTTTTGTCTTCCAGGTGCGCAACATCCCGGCCGCGCTGTACAAGGCGCTCGGCGGCTTCGCCACCAACGGCGTCAACATGACCAAGCTGGAAAGCTACATGGTCGGCGGTAGCTTCGCGGCGACGCAGTTTTATGCCGACGTGCAGGGCCATCCCAAGGACCGGGCGCTGGAACTAGCCCTCGAAGAGCTGAAATTCGTCTCGCAGCCGAAGACTCTCCGTATTCTCGGTGTTTATCCTGCACACCGGTTCCGCGAGACCATCAAGTAACGAGCCCGTCCTCGGACTTGCCGAGCATGGGCGCCGGCGTCGGGTAAGATCATGCATAGCGAGAGGACCACGGCAATGAGCGACGAAGAGCAACCAAAAGTCCGGCGCACCTTGCACCTCCGCTTCACCCTGCCTGCCGCCAATGCCGGCCAGCTTGTCGCCATGATCAAGGCCGCGGCGCCGTTCTACCAGACGTTCGGCAACGCCCAGGTCCGCTTGCTGCAGAACGTCGACGATCCGGCCAAGCTGATCCAGGAGATCGAATACGACGCCCGCGAGGACTGGGAGCTGAGCCGGCAAAGAATCGCCAGCGACCCGCGCATGCAGGCTTTCCTGCAGACTTGGCGCACGACCTTTCCGGGCGCGCCCGAGATCGACGTTTATCAGATCGTCTGAAAATCATGCTGTTGGCGAACGGCTATCGGACCGACCGGCTGACGCGGCGCAATCGGCTGCGGATCGGCGGCGGGCTCGTTGCCGCGGCGTCACTGCCGCGCGCTGCCAGCGATGCTGCGCTTGCTGCAAGGCAAGTGAGGCCGGCTGGCTTAATGTGGTACAACATAACAGCGCTCAATATGGCTGGAGCTGCCGCGACGGCTTGAGTGCCGCGGCGCGATCGGCCGCACGCATGGGTCGCATGGATGGGCCGCGACGACGCCAAGGGAGG
>JASHQO010000351.1 GCA_030039105.1 Xanthobacteraceae bacterium | reverse complement strand
TGCGGCGCCATTTTCATCTGCGAGCCGTCTTTCGAGACGATCATCCAGCCGCAGATCAGATTGCCGAGCTTGTCCTTGGCAAACTCGTCGCCGGTGAACACGCCGGCGACGCCGGGCATCTTTTTCGCCGCCGCGGTGTCGATCTTCTTGATCTTGGCGTGGGCGTGCGGCGAGCGGATGAAATAGATCGCCGCCTGTCCCGGCCGGTTGATGTCGTCGGTATAGTGGCCCTTGCCGGTGATGAAACGCTGATCTTCCTTGCGGCGCACCGGAGCGCCGATTCCCGTTCCGCTCATGACATTGCCCTCCGGCAATATGTGCTTCGGGTCGTTCCTTCCCTCTGGCGCCGTCTTATTCGGCGGCCTTGCTGGTCGCGCCGCCGCGCATGGCCTTGGCGCCGGCGGCGATCGCCTTGACGATGTTGTGATAGCCGGTGCAGCGGCAGATGTTGCCTTCGAGCTCTTCGCGGATGGTGCGGTCGTCGAGGTCGTTGCCCTTGCGGCGGACGATATCGACCGCGGTCATGATCATGCCCGGGGTGCAATAGCCGCACTGCAGGCCGTGGTTCTCGCGGAACGCCTCCTGCATCGGATGGAGCTGCGTGTCCGACGGCGCCAGCCCCTCGATGGTGAGCACGTTGGCGCCTTCGAGTTGCAGCGCCAGCACGGTGCATGACTTGGTCGCCTCGCCGTTGACGTGGACGACGCAAGCGCCGCATTGCGAGGTGTCGCAGCCGACATGGGTGCCGGTCAACCGCAGGTGCTCGCGCAGCAACTGCACCAGCAGCGTGCGCGTGTCGACATCGGCGGTGACGGGTTTACCGTTCACCGTCAGGGAAACGGCTGCCATGGGCTTCCTCCTCAGGAATGTGGCCAAACGCTTCGATTCGCCGGTCGTTCATATTACCGGCAGGCTCCCGGGGCAAAATCGCGACGATTTTGCCGGTTTTCGATCCCCGGAACCATAATCACTCTGAACCGGGGGCCGGCCGCCGGTCAAGTCGGATTGAGCGGACGAAACGCCGCTTTGCGCGTCTCCTCTGCCGGATTTCGTGGCCATTCGTGAAGTCGAGGGGAACTCAAGCGGCGAGCCAAGGTGGACAGCGCCGGATGGAACGTGCGTGTCCCGTGCCACGCGTAGCTGAATTGCATCGGTGCGGGAAACAACGACGGTTGGCAGCCGTTTCTCCTGGTGGAGGCGCGCAACGGGGCGATTGCCGCCTTCGTCTTCGTGCAAGGAGGAGAAGAAACTATGCGCGCTACAAAGATTGCTCTCGCCAGCTTTGGCGTCGGCACGGCTCTGCTCTGCACCGGCGCTTATGCGCAGGACTACAGGATCGGCCGCTCGCCAAATGACAACGGGTTGGTGCAGATGCAACAAAACGAGCAGAACCAGCAGCAGAAGGCCACACCCGGGATGCGCCAGAGGGAGGGCGCGATGTCGACAAGCCGCAGCAACGCGGCGGCGAGAAGCGACTCTGCTTCGCAGCAGACCGCTGCCTACGGCGAGGCGCCGCGCGCGGCTCCCCAATACAGGACCGGCCGCAGTCCCGACGATAACGGAATGGTCAGCGTCCAGGCGCAAGGCGAACAGCCAGCGCCCGAGCAATTCGCCTGGCAGGGCGACCGTCAATACTACAACTACAATCCTACTTACGGTTCCCCCACTTACGGATCCGAGTGGGGCTTTGGCGCTCCCGAACAGCGGCTAGCGCAAAACGACATCGCGGCGTGCGAGGCCCGATTCCGTTCCTTCGATCCGGCGAGCGGAACCTATCTCGGCTTTGACGGGGCGCGTCACCCTTGTCCGTGATGACGCTCGGCTAAATGCAGCAACACCGGTCGATCGGCCCGCGGCAGGTGCGGTGGGCCGATCGGCGTCAGGCGCCGACGGCTTTGGCAAAGCTGGCAAAAAAATCGTCGGCGACTTTCTTCGCCGCGCCGTTGATCAGGCGCTGGCCGAGTTGGGCGAGCTTGCCGCCGATTTGCGCCTCGACGTTGTAGGTCAAGAGCGTGCCGCCGTCCTTCGGCAATAGCTTCACCGTGGCGCCGCCCTTGGCGAAGCCGGCAACGCCGCCCTCGCCCTGGCCGGAAATCTTATAGCCGTTCGGCGGATCGAGATCGGACAAGGTGACGTTGCCCTTGAAGCGCGCCTTCACCGGCCCGATCTTGATCGTAGCGGTAGCCGCGAATGCGGTATCTGACGTCTTCTCCAGCGCCTCGCAACCGGGAATGCAGGCTTTGAGCACCTCCGGATCGTTGAGCTTCTCCCACACCGTCTGCTGCGACGCCGGAAGCTGGTACTCGCCCGTCATCGTCATTGCCATGTCGCGACACTCCCTGATCCCCACATGCAAGTCGCGCCGGGTGGCGCGGCCCGCGCCGGCCATTAAAGGACAATACGGCCGTCATTGCGAGCAGGGAGGAGATAACAATGCCCGACGTCAAAGTCGATGATGGCTGCATATTTCCCCGGGTACGGAATACGCAACTTGGTCGAGGATGGAGGCGTGGCGCAGCAGCTCCGGGAACGTCTTGTCCGCGGCGCCGCCGGCAACCGGCATGATCGTGCCGTCGCGCCACTGCAGCGATCTGTCGTCATGTCCGAGGAGCGCGTCCGGATAGGCGGCGAAGCGCAAAACCTTGGCGCGAGGCGGCGGCCGATCATGCTCCGGCGTGGATCGGCCAGTGCCGGTCGTGGAACCAGGCGCGGTAGTCCGACAGCATGTTGGCGCGCTGCGCGACGGGGGCGTGGCGCTTGCAGGTCGACGCCTCGTCGCCTTTCTCCGGCGCACCCCAGCGCAGCTCGACACAGTCGTTAGGGTTGTACGCCATTTCCAGATCGCCGGCGCGGTCGACCACGTCCTGCAGCGACAGGGTCCACTGCGAGCCGTCGCTGCGCGTATAGGCGAATTTGCGCGCGGCGAGTTCGGCGGCGAGCACGCTCTGCAACTGCGTCTTGACGTCGCTCGGGCTCTTGCCAAACGGCATGGCGTAGCGGTCGGCGCGCCGTACCACGTGATCCGGATAGCCGCGCACCACGTCGATGGCGATCAGCAGACGGAAATCGCGCGCCGGCGTCGAATAGTCTTCCCAAGCGCCGTTGGTCTCGAAAATCGACGGGCCGTTCGGCATGCCGATCTCGCCCGGCGATTTCATCTGGTACTTGCGGCCGTTCTCGACCGAGGTGACGCGGGTCTTCACCTGCTCCTCGAGCGAGGCGATCGCGTCGTCCATCGCGCGCACCGGATCGAGCGGCTCGGGCGACATCACGTCGTCCATGCGGTCGTAGAAATCCGCCATGCTCATCTGCGACTGCTCGAGCGAGAAATCGCCATACTGCGGATTCTTGGCGATCTCGGCGTTGGTCAGCCGCCGCAGCGCGCCATTCTGCTCGCGCACGATCGGCCGGAATTTCTTAAATCCCGGGCTGCCGAGCGCCGGCTCGTGGACGAACAGGAAATTGCCGCGCCAGAATTTCTTGCGCGTGATCGAGCCGTCGGGTTCGGCGTCGACGGCGAGGAACACGCCGGGCGCGCCGTTGGCCTCGGGGATCCGCTTCACCAGCATCAGCACGTGACCGTATGGATCGGCATAGACGGTGCCGGGCCGCAGCGCGTCCTGGGTCAGCGGGACGGTATAGAAGTCGGTGTTCTCGTCGGTCGCCGATACCCGCACCGAGCCGGTATGGACGACGT
>JASHQO010000350.1 GCA_030039105.1 Xanthobacteraceae bacterium | reverse complement strand
CTTGCGCTGCAGGCGACCATTCCCGAGCCGGCAACGCTGGATCGAGTGCAGACGCTGACCGGCCACGCGGCCTTCTCCATGGCCAATCCCAACCGGGT
Organism: Xanthobacteraceae bacterium; assembly: GCA_030039105.1. Lineage (GTDB taxonomy): Bacteria > Pseudomonadota > Alphaproteobacteria > Rhizobiales > Xanthobacteraceae > BOG-931. The sequence goes on along the minus strand of JASHQO010000350.1, from coordinate 3,929 downwards.
ACGGTCGTTGATTGGCGCCTTCGCCCAGGCCAACCACACGCAGTTCAACCGCGCCGACGGCGCCGGCTATGACTTCGTCGCCGACGTGCTGCTGGCGCTCGATCCTAAAAACTCCCAAGTGGTGGCGCGGCTGATGGGCGCGTTCCGGTCCTGGCGCGCCCTGGAAAGCGGTCGCCGCGAGCGCGCCGAAGCGACCCTGCGCCGCGTCGCCGCAGTGTCGACGCTGTCACGCGACGTCCATGACATCGTCGCCCGGACCTTGGCGGATGGCTGAGCCGCGCTCCGCGTGTTGGACCGCGCTGCGCGCCCGGCGAAAAAACGGGCATGATTTGGAGGAGCGATTGCGCCGCATTGCCTGCGCACTGACGGTCCTCTGTGTCGTGGCGACGGCCCACGTCCTTCCGCGCTGCGGCGCAAACGACTCTCCGTAAACGATTTTTTCGTTTCGAGCGACGCAGCAAAAAGCTTGGGACAAAAAGTTAAAAAATATTGACTCTGGACTCTCGACAAATCGATTCGCGTCGATTCAAATGGACTGATTCGGAGGAGATGCGGCACATTCTTCCGAGCGTAGTCTAGGGGACCGTCCAAACGGAGGCAGGCATGGCGCGCGCCGATACGGCGAGTGCGTCTCTACGTTCGGATTCGATCAAAGGGTTGGCACAATCAATTGCCAAGCCCGCCTATCGCCGCCTTCTGACCGCCGAGCCGCTGCTGCGTCGCGCCGTCCCGGTTCTCATCGTCGCTTTCATGCTCACGATCTGCATCGGCGCCGCGGTGCAGGTGCTCGAACATCGCCGTCAGGTCATTTTCGATTCCGTGCGCACCGTCGAGGCGTTGGCCGATCATCTTGCCGCGGCGCTCGACCGGATCGGTCGCGACGGCAAGCCGACGCTGCCGCGCAACTCCGAGGCGCTGGCCCGCGCGCTGCCCGGCTGGGCGGCCGGCTCCGGCATCACTGTCCTGGTCGGCGACGTCGACGGCAATCTCGTCGCCAGCGTGCCGAGCGAGCCGTCGACCCAGGGCCGCAACATCCTCGATGTGCTCGGCCCGACGCAGGCCTTGACCACGTTCGGCGCTGCCGCCGGCACCATGGAGATCGTGCTGCCGGACGGCGCGGCGGCGTTCGCCACCGTGCGCGCGTTGAGAAGCCCGATCGGCATGCTTGCCGTCGTGCAGCCGCGCAGCGAGGCCCTGGCGAACTGGCGCTCGACCACCGCCATGACGGTGACGCTGTCCGCCACCACCGGCTTCGTCGTGCTGATTCTCGGCTTCGCCTTCCACTGGCAGGCGATGCGCGCCCGCGAAGCCGACCTCATCCACGACACCGTGCGCTGCCGCATCGACACCGCGCTCAATCGCGGCCGCTGCGGGTTGTGGGACTGGGATCTGGCTCGCGGCCGCGTGTTCTGGTCGCATTCAATGTTCGACATACTGGGCCTGTCGCCGAAGGACGACCTGCTGACCTTTGGCGAGGTCTCGGCGCTCGTGCACAAGGACGATATCAATCTCTACGAGCTCGCCACCCAGGTCGCCGACTCCAAGGTGCAGTTGATCGACCATGCCTTCCGCATGCGTCACGCCGACGGCCGCTGGCTGTGGCTGCGGGCGCGCTGCGAGCTGGCGCGCCAGGATGACGTAGGCGGGCTGCACCTGATCGGCATCGCCGTCGATATCACCGAGCAAAAGACGCTGGTCGAGCGCACCATGGCGGCGGACGTGCGGCTGCGCGACGCCATCGAGACCATTCCGGAAGCCTTCGTGCTGTGGGACGCCGACAACCGCCTGGTGCTGTGCAACTCGAATTTTCAGGAATTGCACCACCTGCCCGACGAAGCGGTGCAGGTCGGCGCGCGTTACGAAAGCGTCGTGGCCGCCGGCAAGAAACCGATCCTGCGCACCACGATCGCCAACGACGAGGCGCAACTGCCCGGCGCCGGCACCTTCGAAGTCCGGCTCGACGACGGGCGCTGGATGCACATCAGCGAGCGGCGCACCAAGGACGGCGGCTATGTTTCGGTCGGCACCGACATCACAAAGATCAAACTGCACGAGCAAAGGCTGATCGAAGGCGAGAAGCGCCAGGCCGCGACAATCGCCGACCTGCGCAAGTCGCAGGAAACCCTGCAACGCCAGACCGAACAGCTCGCCGATCTTGCGGAAAAGTACGCCGAAGAAAAGACCCGCGCCGAGGACGCCAACCAAGCCAAATCGAAATTCCTCGCCAATATGAGCCACGAGTTGCGCACGCCGCTCAACGCCATCATCGGCTTCTCAGAGATCATGGAAGCGGCCATGTTCGGCCCGCTCGGCGCCGAGAAATATCGCGAATATTCTCGCGATATCCGCGAGAGCGGCGAGTATCTGCTCGAGGTCATCAACGACATCCTCGACATGTCGAAGATCGAGGCCGGCGGCATCCGTCTGGCGCCGGAAGACGTACAGCTCGATCCGGTGCTGGCCGATTGCGTGCGCGTGGTCTGGCAGCGCGCCAGCGAAAAACGTCTCGACCTGCGATCTCACATCGTGCCCGGCATAAAGCTTAAGGCCGATCACCGCGCCATCAAGCAGATCGGGCTCAATCTCTTATCGAACGCCGTCAAATTCACGCCGGAGGGCGGTGCCGTGACGGTGCATGGGCGCCTGCGCGGCGGCATGGTCACCATAGCGATCGAGGACACCGGCATCGGCATTCCCAAAGATGCTCTGCACAAGCTCGGCCGCCCGTTCGAGCAGGTCGAGAGCCAATTGACCAAGCGCTACCAAGGCTCGGGCCTTGGCCTGGCGATCGCCAAGTCGCTCACCGAACTGCACGGCGGCGCCATGCGCATCCATTCCAAGCTTGGCAAAGGCACTCTGGTGATGGTGCGGCTGCCGATCGAGGCCAAGCCGTCGCCGCGCCTTGAGTTGACGGAGGCCGCGGCCTGAACGTCAAGGCGTCTTACCCAGAATACGCACGAAGCACTCGCGCACTTGGCGCTGCGTTTCCTCGATATGGGCTTGTAGCGCCGGGAAATCCGGCAGGTCGGCGGCGCGCGCCAATAGCGCCAGCACGCCGGCGCCGACAGATTTCGGATCGAGCATGCGCGGCAGACAGAGCCGCAGCACTTGCGTCAGATCGTGAAACAGGCGCACCGCCGGGCGCAGCACCGCCGCGTCCTCGGGCGCCAGCACGCCAAGCCGCGCCGCCTTTTCCAGCGTGCGCGCGGTGGAGGTGTCGAGGATCTCCGGCATTGCCGCGGCGTGGACGAGCTCCAGATATTGCGCAGCGAACTCGATGTCGACGAGCCCGCCGGCGACGTTTTTGAGGTCCCACGGGTCGGTATCGCCCTTCTCCTTGGCGACCGCGCCACGCATCTCGATGACGTCGGCGGCAACGGTGGCGGCGTCGCGTCGGCGGCACAGCACGTTGCGGATGACCGCCTCGACTCGCGCCGCGAACGCCGGCGAGGTCGTCGCGACGACGCGGGCACGGGTGAGCGCCATGTGCTCCCAGGTCCAAGCCTCGCGCTCCTGATAGCTTTCGAAACCGCCGAGCTGGGTTGCCAGCGGACCGGAGCGGCCGGATGGCCGCAGCCGCATGTCGACCTGATACAGTGCACCGTAATTGGTCTGCACCGTGAGCGCGCTGATCAGGCGCTGGGTCAGCCGGGCGAAATACTGCGCGCCATAGAGCGGCCGTTTGCCGTCGGAGTTCGGGCTGTCCTGGTCGAAGTCGTAAATGACGATGAGATCGAGGTCGGAGCTCGCCGTCATTTCCCAGGCGCCGAGCCGCCCGAGCGCCAATATCGCGGTCTCTTGGCCGCGAATGCGGCCATAAGTCGAGGTGAAATCCGCCTCGACGATGCGGTGCACCGCGCGGATGAGCACGTCGGCGAGACGGGCAAAGAGCTCGCCGGCCTGCTCGGCGGACACCGAGCCCGACAGGA
>JASHQO010000349.1 GCA_030039105.1 Xanthobacteraceae bacterium | reverse complement strand
CTTCAGCGAAAATGTGCGGTGCATAAGCGTCGAACGAGAACCACCACCAGAAGAATGCCGGCGGGGGATAGACCGGCAGCCCGACAAGATCGAACCAGGCTATGCCAAGCTGTGGCTGGAAGCCGAGCTGCCAGGCGGTCCACTGCGTCGCGCTCCAGGTCGTGGCGAGCACGATCGCAAAGACGGCGAGAATCTGGCCCCACAGAATCTTGGTCGCGTTCATTGCCGATCCTGCCTCTGCGGCCGAATAGAGAGCGCATGAACGGCACATTCAATTGCAAACGCCTACGCATCGCGCCGCCGCGTAGCGCGGCGCAAAAATACTGAACCTTCGGATGGCGACGCGTGCGGCGTAGTCACAAGCCGAGACTTCGCTTCCTGCCGAAACTCCAGTCGATGCCGCCGTCGGGCCTGGCCACGCCGGAGACATGCCGTCCGAGATGCTTTTCGAGGGCCGGCGTCCAGGGCACGAGCGAGAAGCCGAGCCCGTCATCGACCATGGCGAAACGGCCGGAGGCAAGCACGATCCGCTCGCGATAGAGGCCGGCGACGAACTCCCCTGCCCGCGCCTTGTGAAACGGCATCCCCCTCTCGGCCGCGAGCCGCGCGCCGTGCGCGTCCACTTCGCGCTCGCGCAGCGTGGCGAGGAGATTCCGATTGAACACGATCTGGTCGCCGCGGCGCTGCGCCAATCCTTGCTCGACAAGATGCTCCGTGCGGGCGCCCATCGCTGCCTTCACCTCCGCGCCGAACCCGCCGCCGAGGTCGGGCGTGTCTCGCGCGATTAATCGTCGGTCGATCCAGGTCGCACCGTCGGCCTTGACTTGGTCGTCAATCGACAGATCCGAGCGGACGGCAAGCGCCGCGCGGCGGTTGCCCTTGGCGTCGGTGAAGTGCCGGAGCTCGACGATCGATCCGCGCGGCCCGTCACCGGCGGCGTCCAGGTCGGACAGCTTGATGTGGTGTGTTCGTCCATCAAGGCCATCGACGACGGCAAAGGCCGTGCCGTAAAAGTCGTCATGCAGGCCGCGTTCCAGCAGGCGGCCGATGATGGGCCGGTCGAGCTTCTCGCCGGCGAGGACATAGTCCGCAGCGCTTCGTTCGATTCCCTGCCTGGCCAGCGCGCGGTGCATGCGCTTGATGATGTCGCCGCGCTCGCCCAGCGCCTGCAGGGTCGCCCGGGCGTCGTCCGATATCATCCATTGGCCAGGGCCGAGTTGCGCGGCGAGGCCGAGCCGTTCGAGCATGCGGAGCCGGCCGACTTTCTGCGGCAGATAGCCATCGGCTGGCCGATCGGATGCGGGCGCCATGTCGATGATGCCGTGGGCATTCCTATCGCGCACCAATTGGCGATCGAGAACCGTCCACCGTTCGGCCCCGACCTGGCGGTCGAGGAAACGATGGACGTCCTGGTCGGTCCGCAAGCCCAGCTCTTGGGTGATGAGATCCTGCGCGCGGTCGCGCAGGCCGCTCTTGATGTAGTCGCGGTCGATAACAAGGTCCTGGCCGTCGTCGGTGCGGCCGCGCACGATGACATGAATGTGGGGATTGTCGGTGTTCCAGTGGTCGATCGCGGTCCAATCGAGCGTCGTGCCGAGGTCCTTCCCGGCTTGGGCCAAGAGTTCTCGGGTGAACTGCCGGAGGTCCGCCATGTCGACGGCATTCTCCGGGGAGACGATGAAGCGGAAGTGATGGCGGTCGTCCTTGCAGCGCTCCGCGAATTCCTGCGTATCGACATCGTCCGTCCCGGCCCCGAACAGGCGGGCCTTCTGGTCGCCGCGGGTGACGCCCTCGCGGCGCAGATAGTTCAGGTGACGCGCGAGCGGCGAGCTGAGGCCTTTATGGCGAACCACCCGGGCCTTGACGGTGCAGAACCGCGAACGCGAGGTGATGAAGCGGTTGGCGCGCAGGCTTGCCACACGGCCACGGCCAAAGCGCAAATGGCGCCGCGCGACGATCGAGCCATTGCGGGAGACATAACCGCCCGCCCGTTGTGCCGCGGCGAGGGCCTGGGCGACGAAGGGCCGCGCCCGCGCAATCCGGGACGAGCGGATGCGACCAGGACGGACGCGGAAATCGTCATCGCTGGGCATGAGACAGCGCCCGCGATGTGCAATCTACGTTGAAATGGCTCGACAAAAGTCTGTCGCGTACCTCGCGTCTTTGGCCCGCGATGTGCGCAGCGCGGAAAAAACCCCAAATCTTCCAATCGACCGACCGAGCCGCGATGTGCGGCCTTTTATCTTGCCATCCCGCGGTCGTGTTGCCGGTCCCCTCCCGGTCCTTCCGTTCCGATTCGCGCGTTTGCGCGTTACTACGATTCTCAACGTAGGCGTTCATGGGACCTTGTTCCCTTTCGGACGGGCCACGAACAGGTCACGCGATGCTGGCACGAGCGCCGACAGATCGACAGCGGCCGTCTCGCGAGACGGGCGTGTGTAGAGCGATACGTGTGCTGTCCTGGTGGTGTCGAACGTGGCCGCGGCCGTGTTTACAAACAACGATGAGGACTGCCATGGATGCGCGCCCGCGCTGTCCCAGGCGATCGGACCGGAGCGCGATCCGTCGATCAAGGACCCAAGCTTCACGATATAGCGCTGCGTCTCAACCGGCAGCGGCACTCCGCTATCGCGGGACCTCACGTATTGCTCAGGACCCGCGTTGTAAGCCGCAAGGAACCCGTCCGGTCCGAAGCGGTCATACATCTCGCGAAGATAGGCGGTCCCAGCGATGATGTTGTCGTGAGGGTCGTCAGGATTAGCGCCGAGGCCGTAACGGTCTTGCAGCTCGCGCCATGTGGGCGGCATGACCTGCATGAGTCCGATAGCGCCGCGCTTCGACACGACGTGAGGATCGCCGCCGCTTTCGACTTGCATCACGGCGCGAATCCAGCGGTCCGGGATGCCGAAGCGGCGCGACGCTTCCGCAACGTACTGAGCATATGGATCGGATGGTTGAGATGCCGCGGTCGTGATGGGAGGGGCGGAGAGAATTTGCGCGGCCGATAGACCGAAGATACTCGCAGCTAGGACAGAAATCGAACCGATTACCGTCCATCGTGCAGGTATCGATCGCATACCGAATGATGCCGCGGATAACGAGCATGCCGCCGTGCTCGCGCCGGTCAAGAGCAAGGCGCAAGCGCCGGCCTGCGGCCGCTCTTGACCGCCGCTGCGCGCGGCGGCAACGGAATCATCGAGCGGGACGGGGGAATGAGCAACGTTTTTCGCGAACAGAGGAATGACACAATGAAAGCGCACCACTCCCACGTCGTGGCCGTCCGGGACGCGCAGTGACCGAAGGGTCATTTGCTGCTGCTCTCCCGCCTAGACGGACGGGTCCACAGCAGGTGGAAGGCTGAGCGGTTGCTGCCGGACTGAAACAGATTGGCGCGCAGCGGTTGCGTGAAAGTCGGGTCATCAATCAGTAGCGAGACGTATTCGCCGGCCTTCTCGCCGGTCCGCTTCCACCCGGCGCCGACCTCGGGGCCATCCTCGCCGGCGGCGTGAATACGATAGTCCGGCGCATTCTCTGCATCGGCATGGTCTGCCGGAACGAGCGTGAGCTCGATGTCAAGCGACAGCGTGTGGAGGCGACCGCTGAAGCCGTCTTTGGTACGGGTGAAGGTTCCGATCTGTGCCATGGGGTGGTCCTTTCTGTGGTGGTGGAGAAGAACTGTTGAACCGCGTCAGCGCGTGGCGGTCCGCCATACGAAGTGGCCGTCGCCAGCCTCGTCGGTCCAGACCGGCAGCGCACGACCAACGATCGAACTGCGAGGCAGCGGACCGAAGTAACGGCTGTCGACGCTGTCGGAGACGTCCCAGTTCATCAGGAAGACTTCGTCATCGACGATGCGGCGGCAGCCGCGCCAGACCGGCATGAGACGACCGGCCCGGTCGCGTTCCCGTGCATGGGCGGAGACGGTGCCGTAGGCGACGATATCGAGGCCGTAGCGACAGATGGTCTGACCGGAAAGCGCAAAGATGCGTTTCAACAGCGGCACCCCGATCGGCAGATAGCCCCGCGAGTCGAGGAA
>JASHQO010000348.1 GCA_030039105.1 Xanthobacteraceae bacterium | reverse complement strand
TGGACGAGCAGCAGCACGACGATCGTTGCGATCACGACCGGCGGCACATTGAAGATCGGCTCGGAACGCTGTGTCACCGGATACCTGCGTCCCGTCGAGATAGGCCGCCGCCGCCGCGACGGCAAGCGGCGCGGGCTTGAGGCAAAACAAAAGGCAAAACAAAAGGGAGGGGTTTTTGCCCCTCCCTTTTGCCACCTGTTTGCGGGGTTGCCCGTCGCGCGCTTGCAGGTTGGGGGTCGCCCCTCACCTCTTGCGGGAAACCAGTCCCGCGGCGTCGCTCAACCTCGCCTCCCTCTATGCGCTTGAAGGCGGCTCGCTCCGGCCGCACCGATTTTCCTGACCCGACCCTAGGTGGCCCACTTCGGGGTGCCAACGTCAACGTTTCCTTAAGCTTAATTGGGCGCTAGCGCGCCGCGGCGCGGCCTGCACAAGAGCGCGGCACGCCGCCTGCTCCGCACCCCGCCAAGCAGCCCCAAGAGGCAAATCCTGTCCCGATCAGGGACAGCCGGGCGGCTGCGGGTGTGCAGGAGCGGGCGTTATGAAACACGCAGCAAGCCGGGAGCTCTACGCGTACTGGGAGGAACGGCGCGGAACCCGGCCGGCGCCGGAACGCGCCGATATCGAGCCGGGCGCTATCCGTCAGGCTTTGAGCGACACGTTCATCCTCGAGCTCGACGACACCTCCGACCGCCATTCGTTCCGGCTTGCCGGCACCCGCGTCTGCGCGCTGTTCGGCCGCGAGCTCAAAGGCGAATCCTTCGTCGATCTTTGGGCCTTGGCGGACCGCAGCCCGATCGCCGACCTCCTTGCCATCGCCGCCGAAGAAAGCGTCGGCACCGTCGCCGGCGTGACCGCCCATAACGCGGCAGGCGACCATGTCGAGCTCGAGCTTCTGCTGCTGCCGCTCGGCATTCGTCGGCCGAGATTGGCGCGCACCATCGGCATTTTGGCGCCACTCAACCCGCCGGCCTGGCTCGGCGTGAGCCCGATCGTCGCGCTGACGCTCGGCGGCCGCCGGCACGTCGGCGGCACGACCAAGAGCCGGCTGTTGCCGCGCTTCATGGCGCCGCGCCGCGGCCTTGTAGTCCATCAAGGCGGCCGCTCCTAGCATCTATTATGACGATCCGTTATGGCCTCCGGCTAACGGAGCGTTAACACGGCCTGCCTAGGCTTACCGCCTTAAGCGGTGGTAGGCGCGCATGGCATTGGTTGAACGAAAGCCCTCTCTGCGGGCTCTGAATCAGGACCGCCGCCGTTACCAGCGCGTCAAAGTAAACCTGCTAGGCCGCTACATGCTGGCGGACCGGCGCGAATTTCCCTGCCAGGTCGTCAACATGTCGCCGGGCGGCATGGCGCTGATCGCGCCGGTCACCGGCGCGCCCGGCGAACGCATCATCGCCTATGTCGACCATCTGGGCCGGCTCGAAGGCCACATCGCCCGCGTCTTTCAGAACGGCTTCGCCATGACCATCGGGGCGACGGCGCGCAAGCGCGACAAGCTCGCCGCCCAGCTCACCTGGCTCGCCAACCGCCACATCCTCGGCCTGCCCGAAGATCGCCGCCACGGCCGCATCGTGCCGCGCAACCCGACGGGCCGGCTGATCATGCCGAACGGCGTCAACCTGACCTGCCGCATCATCGACGTGTCGCAGTCGGGCGCCGGTATCGCGACCGACCAGCGGCCGCCGATCGGCGCGCTGGTGACGCTCGGCAAGGTCCAGGGCCGCGTCGTGCGCCACCTCGAGGACGGCTTCGCTATCGAGTTCACCCGCCTGCAGCATCCGGACTTTCTGGAAGACAACGTCACCGGCGGGTAAAGGCGGCAACGATAATTGTCGCTATCGCGGCGCCGCGCCCGGCCGCCATCGAACCCAACCTTTCCACCGCTCCGGCACGCCAACCGGCAGCGCCCGCAACGGCGCGGACGGTGCATTTGCCCCGGCAAAATGCGCGTCTTCGCGCGCCCACGCGCCGATAGATACAATTTGAATCAAAATAGAATAGATGTAATTTTATACAATAGCAACGCAAGTAATACCCGCCGCTTCTGCAATATCTTGCGCCGATTTTACTTCAAATTGAACGATACTACTTAGCGGCGCTGCAAAAGCTTTGTGCGAAACGTGACCCTGGCGAGACGGGAAGGGGTCACATGGGTTCGGGTTCGCGTACAAAAATTCTGAGCCGCACAGCGGCCGCCGGCGCGATTGCGCTGTCGATGGTTGTCTGGACGCAGGCCGGCGCCGCCGAAGAGCGGGCGGAGCGTCCGCTGTTCATCGCCGTCGGCGAGCAGACACGAGCGCCGATCGGCTGGGTCGAGTTCTGCGTCGAATACGACCCGGAGTGCAAGACCAAGCCGTCGACACCGCGCGACGTCGTGCTGTCGACCCAGGCGTGGAAGGACCTGATGCGGATCAATCTGTGGGTCAACAGCCACGTCAAGCCGATGACCGACATGGAGCATTGGGGCGTCGTCGAACGCTGGAACTATCCCGACGACGGTTACGGCGACTGCGAGGACTACGTGCTGCAGAAGCGCAAGATGCTGATGCAAGCCGGCTGGCCGCGCGAGGCGCTGCTGATCACCGTCGTGCGCGACAAGAACGGCGACGGTCACGCCGTGCTGACGGTCAAGTCCGACAAGGGCGAGTACATCCTCGACAACCAGGCCGACGAAATCCTGCTGTGGCCCGACACCGGCTACCGCTTCGTGAAACGGCAATCGCAGTCCGATCCGAACGTCTGGGTTGCGCTCGGCGAACCGCGCGGCGCGCCGGCCACCGCATCGTCGCGCTGACAACGAACAAG
>JASHQO010000347.1 GCA_030039105.1 Xanthobacteraceae bacterium | reverse complement strand
CGACCAGATAGCGCGTGGTGAAATTGTCCGAGCCGTCGGCGACGACGTCGTAGCGGCCGATCAGGTCGAGCGCGTTCTGGGCGGTCAACCGCACGCCATGCGGCTCGACGGCAACGTGAGGATTGAGCCGGCGGATCTCCTCCGCGGCGGTGACCACCTTCGGCCGGCCGACATCGGGCGTGGCGTGAATGATCTGCCGCTGCAGGTTCGACAGCGACACCACGTCGTCGTCGATGACGCCGAGCGTGCCGACGCCGGCGGCGGCGAGATACATCAAGGCCGGCGCGCCGAGGCCGCCGGCGCCGATCACCAGCACCCGGGCGCGACCGAGGGCGGCCTGGCCCGGCCCGCCGACCTCGTGCAGCACGATGTGGCGCGCATAGCGTTCAAGCTCTTCCGGGCTCAGCATGGCGCCAGCATAGAGCGCATTGCGCCACGGTGCCATTGCGCTAGAGCGGGATGAGTTTTGGTCGAATCGTCATCCCGCTCCAGCCTTTTGCCTGCGCATGATCTTTTCCGAAAACCGGTTGCCACTTTTCGGGATCATGCTTTAGGCTTGAGCGCACTGAGGGCCGAAGCGATGGGCATCAGAAAAGCAGGCGTGATGCTTGGCCTGCTGGCGGCGGCAGCCTTGCCGCCGCTCGCCGTGCCGTCTACCGCCAACACAACAACCGCCAAGACAACAGCCAGCAAGACAACAGCCAGCAAGACGACAGCCAGCAAGACGACGGCCAACAACCCCACGGCCAACAACAGCTCTGCAAACAAGCCCGCCGCAAAAAAGGCAGCGGTCGCCGCCAAGCCGTCGAGCGACGATCCCGATGCGGCCGCCGCGACCATCGCGCCGCCGTCGCCGGCGGTGCTGGACGAGGTGGGATGGCGCGTCATCGACGACCCGGCCACCGGCGCGCAGCTCGGCCTGCCGAGCAAGCTGGTGCCGAAGGCCGCGCCTGGCCGCATCGGCAGCCGTTGGACCTCGGGCCGCGGCCAGATCGACATCGAGACCTTCCGCCTCCACGAAGGCGCGCTGGCGGCGCTGTTCGACGACGAGAAGAAGGTGCGCCATCGCACCGTCGAGCACGCGACGCTGACGCCCGATTCCTTCGTCATGTCGGGAATGCAGGGCCTGAAACGCTTCATCGTCCGTGTTCAGGCGATCGGCAGCGAGCTGCGCGGCATCACTATCATGTACGACCAGGCCACCGAAGGCCTGATGGCGCCGATCGCCGCCGCCATGGCCAACACGTTTCAGGGCTTTCCCGATCCGGGCACCGCGCCGCCACCGGGTTTGCGGCGCAGCGTCGAATACGGCACCGCGATCACCGTGAGTAACCGCGGCGATTTTGTCACGTCGGCGCAGATAGTGAACGGTTGTCAGACCATCACCGTTGCGGGCCTCGGCCACGCCGAGCGCGTCGCTGTCGACACAGCGAACGATATTGCGCTGCTGCGGCTCTACGGCGCGCAAGGCCTGGTGCCGGCGGCAATCGGCGGCGACGGCGCCGCCGACGATGACCTGATCCTCATCGGGATCGCCGATCCGCTCGCCCAAGCCGGCGGCGACGCCGTCAGCCGCGCCGCAGCGCATCGCAGCGAGCAAGGCCTGGACCCGGCGCCAAAGCTCGGCTTTGCCGGGGCCGCCGCGGTCGACGCGCAAGGCCATTTCGCCGGCATGGCGGATCTGAAGCCGGCTGCCGTCGCCGGCACGGCTGCGACCGTTGCGGTTCAGGCGACGCTGGTGCCGGCCGCGGCGTTGCGTGGTTTTTTGCAGGCACAGAGCGTCGCCATCGCTACCGGCAACCCGACGATCGAGCAATCGGTCGTGCGCGTGATCTGCGTGCGGAAGTGACCTCCTTGTCATCGTCCACGACGGCGCACGATCCAGTACACACTCCTGCTTGGCCGGTGACCCCCGGGTCGTCCGCCTGCGCGGCCGCCGACATTAGCGGTTCTCGAACTTCGGCGGGCGCTTCTCGATGAAGGCGTGCATGCCTTCGCCCTGGTCGTGGGTCGCGAACAGCGAATGAAAAATCCGCCGCTCGAAACGGATGCCTTCGGCGAGCGACGTCTCGAAGGCGCGGTTGACCGATTCCTTGGCCGCCAGCACCGACGGCAGCGACATCGACGCGATGGTCTCGGCGACCTTGAACGCCTCGTCGATCAGGTTTGCCGCCGGCACGACGCGGGCGACCAAGTTGGCGCGCTCGGCCTCGGCGGCATCCATCATGCGCCCGGTGAGGATGAGATCCATCGCCTTGGCCTTGCCGACCGCGTGGGTGAGCCGCTGCGTGCCGCCGATGCCCGGAATGATGCCGAGCTTGATCTCCGGCTGGCCGAATTTGGCATTGTCCGCGGCGATGATGAGGTCGCACTGCATGGCGAGCTCGCAGCCGCCGCCGAGCGCAAAACCCGCCACCGCCGCGATCACCGGCTTGCGCGCAGCGGCCGCCTGATGCCAGTCGGCGCAAAAATCGCCGAAATAGGCGTCGGCGAAATCCTTGTCCGCCATCTCCTTGATGTCGGCGCCGGCGGCGAAAGCCTTGTCCGATCCGGTGACGATCATGCAGCCGACCGCCGGATCGGCGTCGAACGCGGCGATCGCCCGGCTGAGCTCGCTCATCAGCGCGCGGTTGAGCGCATTGAGCGCCTGCGGGCGGTTGAGCCGGATCAGCCCGACGCGACCGCGCGTCTCGACGACGATGTTCTCATAAGCCATGCGAAATACTCCCGGATACCAACGCCTAACCGATATTTTTGCCCGCAGCCACTCTGTTATCATGGCCTGCCAGGGAGGACGCCGTGAAGCCAACAGACATGATCGCCTATGCGGGCGTGGCGGCCGGACTGATCGTCGCCGCGACCGTTATGCTGTCGTTCGTCTCGTCGTCGGCTTGGGCCGCCGACGCGCCGCCCCTGATGCTGGCGCGCGACGGCTTCTTCTACGTCAACGTCCAGACCACCAAGGTCGGCGACAAGGAGTACGTCAGCCATCAGATGTATGTCGAGGTGCGCGTGCCGGCGCGGCAGACGCACCCCTATCCGATCGTCATGGTGCACGGCGGCACCATGTCGGGCACCAATTACACCGGCACGCCCGACGGCCGCGAAGGTTGGGCGCAGTATTTCGTGCGCCAGGGCTATGCGGTCTACGTGGTCGACCAGCCGGGCCGCGGCCGCTCCGGCTATCTGACCGCGGCCTATGGGCCGACCACCAATGTCGAGCGCAGCAACGCGTTGCCGCGCTTCGTCGCCCAGGAAAAATACAAGCTGTGGCCGCAGGCTGCGCTGCACACGCAATGGCCGGGCAGCGGCGAGCCGGACGATCCGGCGACCGTGCAGCTTGCCGCCAGCCAGATGCCGGCGATCGCCGACTTCGCCTCGCAGCAGTTCCTCAACCGCGATGCGCTGGTGGCGCTATTGGATAAGATCGGACCGGCGATCCTGCTTACCCATTCGCAATCCGGCGCGTTCGGCTGGCCGGTGGCCGACGCGCGGCCCGATCTGGTGAAGGCGATTGTGGCGATCGAGCCGAACGGTCCGCCGTTCTATCAGGTCGAGTTCAAAGGTGCGCCGGACTGGTTCAAGCAGGGCACGCTGGCGCTGCCCTACGGCATCACCGCCGTGCCGCTGACTTATGCGCCCGCGATCAAGGACGCGTCGGAGCTGACAATGGTGCAGCAGGACAAGGCCGACGCGCCCGACCTGGTGCGCTGCTACGCCCAGGCCGAGCCGGCGCGGCAACTGCCCAATCTGCAGAAGATGCCGATCCTGGTGGTCACCTCGGAGGCGTCCTACCACGCGCCTTACGACCACTGCACCGTCAACTATCTGCGCCAGGCCGGCGTCAAGCCGACCTACATTCGCCTCGCCGATATTGGCATCAAGGGCAATAGCCACGTCATGATGCTGGAGAAGAACAACAAGGACGTCGCCGCGGTGCTGGCGAAGTGGCTCGACGAGGCGGTGAAGGAGTGACCGAGCTTTCCGACCCCGCTAGCGAGGGGTAGTGATATCCGGCAAGTGAGCCACCAGCGTTTGCCAGGCGTCGGACCATATCCGCTTTGCGGCCGAGCGCCGGAGATGACACCTATCGCGTGCTCTCATTCCGCATCACGGCATCGCAGCGATGAAAGAAAGGTCGCCGGGAAACAGCAGCACAAAGGACAGCGACAGGAAAAGGCCGATTGCAGAAAAGACGGCGACCGCGATCAAGTCGCGGCTTGCGGCCGCCGTCACGATGGCGGAGGGCCTCGCGCGCTCGCTGCCTTGCAACAGGGTACGCCGGCGAAAGCTCGCGACATCAATCATCGTGCTCATCGTACTCTCCGCGTCCTAGAATGCCGTATTACCGTCGCGCGAGGCACTCTGGTGCTTCATTCCCTCAGGGCGTCAGATCGAGCGCCTCGACAACACGCGAATAAGGAAGCCTTGCTTCGTCGTTGAGCCGCTTCACATCCTCGGCGTTGTTGGCTTCGAACAAGCACATGCAGCGGCCGTCCTCCGGGGCAAACGTGGAGCGGATATAGCGGATGGGCGTGCCCTTGGCGGCGTAGGAATTGGCGGTGCCAATAGCCGCCTTTTGCGCGGCAGCCAAATCGCTCATCGCAATGCCCTTGAGATTGCGTTCAACCATGTAGACCGTCATGGCGGTGCTCCTTTGCGTTAAGCCGAGGAACAGTGAGCCACAGGCGGCGGCGCGTGAGAACAATCTTTTGGTTATAGATTCATAATCCCCGTCTTGGGACGGCGGCGCTATAATGGCGCACAGCATTCCGTTAAGGAGGCGCATCCATGGAAATGCACCAAGTGCGGTATTTCCTTGCCGCGGCGAAGGCGCAAAGCTTCACGCGCGCCGCCGAAGAGTGCCACGTCTCACAGCCGGCGCTGACCACCGCGATCAAGAAGCTCGAAGCCCAGCTCGGCAGTCCGTTGTTTCTGCGCGAGGGGCGGCAGTTGGCGCTGACCGAGTTCGGCCGGCGCATGCAGCCGCATCTATACCAGATCGTCGATCAGGCCAAGGCGGCGGAGACGGTCGCCAAGGATTTTCGCCTGCTCAACCAAGTGCCGGTCCGGCTTGGCGTGATGTCGACCATCGGCCCGATGCGGCTCGCCGGATTGCTGGCAGCCTTCGAGGAACAAACGCCGGGCGTGGAAACGGCGGTGCGCGACGGCGCACCCGAAGCCCTTGCGGCGCAACTCGATGCCGAAGAATTGGACATGGCAATCCTCAATCCGCTCGACGGTCTCGGCGACAATTACCGCGCCGAGCCGCTTTACACCGAGCGCTACGTGGTGCTGCTTTCGCCGGTCCACCCCTTGCAAAAGTGCAACGCGCTGGCACTGCGCGACCTTTCCGAGCAGCCCTACGTCGACCGCCTCTCTTGCGAGATGCGGGATAAGGTCATGGGAGTCTGCGCCGACATGGGGGTCAAGCTTTACGCGCGCTTTCGCTCCGAACGCGAGGACTGGGTGCAGGCGATGGTGATGGCAAATATCGGCTTTGCTTTCATGCCCGAGTTTTCGGTCACCCATCCGGATAGCATTCGACGACCGCTTATCGACCCTGCGGTCACGCGCACCATCAGCCTCATCACCGTTCCTGGGCGCAAGCACTCCCCCGCCGTGGCCGCCTTCATCCGTGCTATTCGGACATATAAGTGGAACTGATCGGCTAAAGACGCCACTTTGGCCGGTTTGCCGGCTCATTCCCCCCGAAAGCGGACATTCATTTTCGCGAGGGAAGACAGAGCAAAATCACTTCTGACAGCTCGGGCAATAGAACGTCGAGCGGCCGTTCTGCACGATGCGCTTGACGGTGCCGCTGCAGCCGGGCGTGCGGCAGTTCTGGCCTTCGCGGTCGTAGACGCGGAAATTGTGCTGGAACATGCCGAGCCCGCCGTCGGTGAGCTTGTGGTCGCGCAGCGACGAGCCGCCGTCCCGGATGGCGTCGTTGAGCACCTTCTTGATGGCTTCGACCAAGCGCTCGGCACGCTCGTTCGGCGCGCCCGCGCGGGTCGCGATCGTCGACGCCGTGCGCTTCGGCGACAGAAGCGCGCGATGCAGCGCCTCGCAGACATAGATATTGCCAAGCCCGGCGATCACGCGCTGATCGAGCAACGCCGCCTTGAGGCTCGTCTTCTTGCCGCGGCAGGCGCGCGCCAGCATCGCCGCATCGAAGGCGTTGCCGAGCGGCTCCGGGCCGAGTCCGCGCAGCAGCGGCTCGGCGTCGAGCTTTTCGCGCGCCACGATCTTCATTGAGCCGAAGCGGCGCGGATCGTTGAAGGTGACGATGGCGCCGGACGACATGTGAAACACCACGTGGTCGTGGACGACGTGCTTGGAGCGCTCGCGATAGTAGGCGCCGGGCGTGCTCTGCCGTTGCTTCTCGAACACGTGGAACGAGCCGGACATGCCGAGATGCAT